>NZ_SUMG01000011.1 GCF_009910325.1 Isachenkonia alkalipeptolytica | reverse complement strand
TTTGTAGAATATTAATAATTATAAGTGAATAAATCATACTGGGGTTAAATAAACAAGGGGAGGGAAGGGGCATGAATCTATTATTTAATACAATCAAAGTTCCTCAAAAAATGGAGAATATACTAAAAGAAGTGGGTTTTAGCGAATGTGCAAAGATAGATGCTCTACTAGAGTCTTGTCCGGAACTAGAAACTTCCCTGTATAAATCCTTAGCAAAACAATCTAATATTCCCTTTATCCGTTTAGATAACAAAACAATACCGGAGGATTGTTTCTGCAAAATGCCAGAAGCATTGTTAAAACTGCATAAAATGATTCCTTTTTCCAAAATCAATGGGCATCTGCATATGGCTTTTGAAAACCCTTATCCGTCGATGCAATATGAGGACTTAAAGCTCTACCACAGTGGAAAAATCATTCCCCACATAGCCACCCGAAGTGAAATCCTGCAACGAATCGAAAAACATTACAGAAAAGATGCTATTGAAAAGTTACATACAAAATCTGCAAACACGACCTTAAAGGAAGAAGAATTAAACTATCATGCAAATGATCCTACCGTCCGTTTGGTTAATTCTTTTATTAAGAAAGCAATTCAAGAAAAATCCAGCGATATCCATATTGAGCCTAAAGAAGATCAAGTGGTCATTCGCTTTCGCATCAATGGAGATATGATTGAGTATGATCGTTTGGAAGAAAAAACTTCGTCAAAAATTATAACTCGGATAAAAGTAATGGGAGGCATGGATATTGCAGAGTTTCGAAAATGTCAGGATGGAAAGTTTGAGTTCGACCTTGGATTAGAAGAATCAGAAAAAATTGATATTCGAGTGTCTATCATTCCTACAATTTTTGGAGAAAAGATGGTATTGAGGATTTTGAATCGACAACGGATCTCTTTAAAATTAGATCAATTAGGATTCACAGCAACACAATTAAGGAAAATAGAAAGCCTATTGCAATATAGTAACGGTATGGTACTTTGTTGCGGTCCAACGGGAAGCGGAAAATCCACAACTCTTTACTCAATGATTGAAGGGATGAAACATAAAAAACTTAATGTCACTTCCATAGAGGATCCTGTGGAATATAAAATGCCGTCAATTAATCAGATTCTTGTTAATGACAAAGCCCATATTACTTTTGCAAACACCTTAAAATATGTACTGCGCCAGGACCCTGATGTGATTATGATTGGAGAAATTAGAGACAAGGATACTGTAGACTTAGCCATTCGTGCCTCCATAACCGGACACTTGGTTTTAAGTACCCTCCATACAAAAAATGCGGTCTCTACCATTACCCGTTTATTAGATATGGGGGTGGAACCCTACTATATCAATGCTGCCCTTGGAGGGGTTATTGCTCAGCGTTTAGTAAAAAAAATCTGTCCAAACTGTAAAACTATTTATCATCCCAGCAAAGAAGAAACTTTGATGTTCGAGGAGATTAACAAAGTGCCGCTGTATCAAGGAGAAGGCTGTGAGGAATGTAATTACACTGGTTCACAAGAGCGTATTTTAGTCTCTGAAGTTTTAGAATTGAACGACGCAATTAAAACTTTGGTTGTGCAAGGATTTGATCAGGCAAAATTTAAAAAAGAATTAGGGAAAATACATAAAGATTCCTTACAGGCGAATTGTAAAGCCTTGTTGTTACAAGGAAGCATTGCTTTAGAAGAATTTAAACAATTTTCATTTATGGATCTTCATTAGCGAAAGGAGGAATCATGGAAATCTATAAATATACAATACTAAAGAATTCCGGAGAAATTCTCCAGGGGGAAATTCAAGGATATAATAGAAAGGATGCGATATCCAGGCTTTTAAATGATGACCATACGATATTGAAAATCAGACGCAAGTATCTTAATTTGGTCGACAAACCTCTTTATGAATCTTATACAAAAAGAATTAAACTTCTGATACTTATGGTCAATCAATTAAAAGTAATGACGTCTTCCGGTCTTTCCATTATGGAATCTATTAAGTCTATGGAAGAGCATACAGATGATCGGACTATGAAAAAAATTTTGAAAAACATTTACTCTAACTTGTATTATGGCAATTCAATGAAGGATAGTTTAGATCCAAAAGTATTTCCTGATTTTTTTATTCATATCATCGGGGTAGGAGAAACCAGTGGAAATTTGGAGGAAGCATTACATTCCCTTTCCCTTTATTATACTAGAGACTTGACTTTTTACCATAAACTGAAAAACATGTTAATCTATCCGACGATTTTACTGTTTTTCTCTTTTATTATGCTACTTGTTACAACTAATTTTCTTATACCAAATTTCATTGTATTCTTAGAGGATGGAGTGAATTCCCTACCATGGTATTCAAGAGTTGTTTTTAGCTTATCTTCATTCATTCAAAGGCTATGGCCTATAATATTATCCTTACTCTTGATATTTGTATTTATATTTTACAATAAATCCCGTTGGTTTTTAAAACATAAAATATTTTCCTTGCTTTTATTGAAAACTCCAATCATCAGTAAACTCCTAATCAAAAGAACCCTATTAAAATTCATAAAGAACCTAGAAGTAATACTTCTCAGTGGCTCAAACTTAACCTACGCTCTTAAATTTCTACAAGAACAAAACAACAACCCTATGTTTCAAAAAGCTTTAAATAGTATTCAAGCAGATATATCTAAAGGACATAAATTCTCGGAAGCATTAAATAATGAAGAAACCTATTTTTCTTCACTGATTGTAAATATGGTTGCTGCCGGTGAAAAATCGGGAGACTTGGTTTTTGTATTAGGAAAAATCAGTGAATATTTACAAGAGGATTTAGATCAAAAGACCAAAAGATTCATTGCTCTTTTAGAACCGGGTTTGATTGTATTTATGGCTGTATTTGTTGGCTTGATACTAGTATCCGTCATGGTACCGATATTTAGTTCCTATGAATTCATGTTATAAAAAAGCTAAGGAGAATATAATGGGAAATAATAAAGGATTTACCCTAATAGAATTGATCACTGTTATGGCGATTTTAACAATTTTAATGGGAATTGCTGTGCCGAGAACCTATCATATTCGGGAGAATGCCGCTTTGAATGTGGACATTAACAATGGGAAATTAATAAAAAACAATATAGATATTTATTATAGCATTTATGAAAAGTGGCCCCAATCTTCCGAAGATATTTTTGGTCCGGGGAGATATCTTTCAGACCCTCCCATTGTCCAAAGTCGAAACGGAGTATTTCTAATTGATAATAAGGGAAGGGTTCAAGTTATAAGTGGCAATGAAGTATATTGGTGTAGCAGTGGAACAACTACTCGGATTACAGTAAATATATTGAAGTGAAAATATATGCTTAGACTACTAATACAAAGTAGCCATAAACATATTATACGAGGAGGGACTTTATGGAAAAATTTACGAGTTTAAGTTTTTATGAAGACACTATGAAATACATAAGTGTACAAAAGGATAAGAACACTTGGGAATTAAAAAAACATGGGGACATTCCTCTTTTGAAGGACCCACAAAACCCTAATAACCTTCAATGGCCACAAAAACAGCGGGAGATTTTCGGAAAAAAAAGGTTGCTGAAAAGCCATGGGTTACTAACACTGGAATCTCATCACACCTATTTAAATATGAAAAAAGTAAATACCATAAAAAAATTTAACCCCCAGGATATCATTCGTTACAATTATGAAAATTCCCTACCGATTCTTTTTGAGAAAGAGCGTTTTGTTTTAGATTATAGTATTGACCACTTTCATGATACCAATACCACGGAAATCGCTTTTATGGGAATGCCGAAGGAAAAAATAAATAACTTCAATCGACTAGCTTTAGACCTTAACATAAAGAGTTTATCCGTAAACCCTTCCTACCAGTATTTCAGAAATTTATTAAGAATGAAACCCGATATAAAGACTAACTACGAGTACACACTATATATAGATTCATCAAAAACTTTCTTAACCTTCGTGTTGATTCATAAGAATAATCCGATCTTTAAAAGATCCTTAGGTATCAATGAAGACCTGGAAAAAAATATCAATAATTATTTTTATTCCTTAAAATATTATATAGCAGTCCCGAAAGTTTTCATATTTTTATGCAATACTACTCAGAAAACCGAAAATTTATTACTCGAAATTACAAAAAAATACTATGATGCTGCAACACAAAAAGCCCCTGAATTTCTTATGGAGTCATTGGACTTTAAAGGGTTGGATGAACAGATTTTACATGAATATCAAGATTGCTTCATTGCTCTGGGCGGGAGG
Source organism: Isachenkonia alkalipeptolytica (assembly GCF_009910325.1). NCBI lineage: Bacteria > Bacillati > Bacillota > Clostridia > Eubacteriales > Clostridiaceae > Isachenkonia > Isachenkonia alkalipeptolytica. Next base: position 75,137 of record NZ_SUMG01000011.1, on the reverse strand, counting down.
TTTCTTATTGAATCTTCAAAAGGAAATAAATAACCCTCGTAAAAACCGAAACAGGAGAACTCCCATTTCAATAAGTTCTGCTGTAATCATGAAGAGCGTTACACTAAAACCTGGCTATAAGAGAGAAAATAAGGGTTTTACCTTAATTGAAATACTCTTGATCTTAGGGATTATGATGCTTCTATTTGCCATGGTTGTACCAAATAAAAGAGAAATCAACGATGACTTATTGCTTTATCAAACCACCGCAGAAATTGAAAATGCAATAAAACTGGCCCGGCATTTAAGCATCGATGAATCCAAAACTTACCGGGTGGACATTAAAGACCAGACCCTTACTATAAGACAGTATTTGCATAATACAACACCAGTTTTCACACTGCAAATTCCTAAAGTGATCGAAGTGGAAGTAACCACGAATAATGTCATTTCTTTTAATCGAAACGGAGGAAGCAGCTACCATCGGATTTTAATTAAGAATCGTAAGAACGAACAATACGTTATTCAAACAGCCATAGGATCCGGAAGAATCTATATAAGTAGGTGATGGAGATGAAAAACAGTAAAGGGTTTACACTATTGGAAGTCCTAATAGCTTTGGGAATTATGAGTATAGCCATGGTTTTTCTAATAAATGGTATCCACAACATCGATACTCTGTTTAATGAAAATCAGCGTACTGTGGAAATGGGAAAGGTTTTACAAAGTAACATAGAAATGATTTTATCCCAAAAAGAAGAACTCGCAGCCCATACCTATCACTATGATGACTATTTAGTAGAAGTATTCCTCGAACCTTTCCGAAATTCCGATCTTATTTCTGTGACTGTTGTAATTGAAAGCCCCACGGAGGATAGGCTTAGCGCTGTGGTTCTTTATGATCCATAAAAAATATATTTCTAAATAAATAATTAAGCTCCAGGGGGGATGGGGATATGAAAATAAGAAACAGACTGGACAGTAAAGGTTTTACACTTCTAGAGCTGATGCTGACGTTACTTTTAAGTTCCCTTTTGATTTTAACTTATGCTACCATTGTTTTACAGTCTGTGCAATACTGGCAGTATCATATAGAACAAGTACGTGTTCACGAAAATCTGCAATACGCGCTACACTATATTGAAAAAAACATTCGGCAATTCAACCAACAAGAAATCCAGTATATCCCGGATATGAAACAAATTATCAGCCGAAATTCTCAAGGGGAGTTAAGTTACATGGACTTTAGCGGAGAAAACCTTAACCAATGGAACACTTATCTATACTATCAAAAAGGAAATCGCCGGTTACTAATTAACCGTAAAAGAGAGAATAACGTTCTTGCCCAGGATATTGACCAGTTAATCATAAAAGAAGTTCAATCCGGAGCCCTTATCGAAGTTTCTATAAGTTCTAAGGATACACAGGGTAAAGAGCATACACTGAAATCACAAATTCGAATAAGCCCCAGGAGGTAAAATGAAAAGATCTAATAGGAATGGGTATGCAACAATTTTAACTATTGTAACCATTGGAATACTAAGCATCTTAATATTGGGGATTTTGAATCTTCACTTTCTGAACCATAAAATAATTCGATCCAATGAGAGTAGTATAAAAGCCTATTATCTAGGGGAGTCCGGTGCTGCTTTATTGAAGAACGAAGTGGATAATACCTTTGAATTATTCTTTGACGAATATGTTGTCATGTTGGAATCAGAAGAAACTATTACGGAATCCGCCATCGGTGAAAATAATCTTCATCAAAAGAATGAACAAAGTTTTAAGAACTTTGTCATGGGAAAAAATGAAGTGCGTGGATTAGAGAGAGTCCAACAAGAGGAAGATGTTTTCGATCGGTACACAGATCCACATGGCTGGAGGTTGGAAGTGGTTTATGACGAAAATGAAATTCGATTATACGCCACTGGCCATTACCGAAAAGCCCGAAAACGGATTGTTTCAATTATCAGCTACCCCAATGTTACAATGGTTGGTGAAGGGGATGAGAAGCATCATTATCAATATGTTCCATCAGAAATTTTGATTTATTATCAAGGATATGAAGGAGATTTTATAGATTAAATTGCCCACTGATTTTCTGTTCAAACCTTTGGAAATATGGTATGATAATTGTATTATGATTTTACCAATAGGAGGGACAGATATATGACAGAAGTTAACAGCATTCGCAAAATTTTAAAAGAAAAAGAATTAGATGGGATTTTAATCTTTAACCCGGAGAATCGTCAATATGTCTCTGGCTTTACAGGAAGTGCGGGATATGTTTTAATATCCGAAAAGGAACAGATTTTCATGACGGATTTTCGATACATAGAGCAGGCCAAGAAGCAAACGGAAGGCTTTGAAATTCTTGAAATCAGCCGAGATAATCCTGTTACGGACATTATTAATGGATATAAATTCAAGAATCTAGGTATTGAGGATGATTTTCTAACCTACGAACAATATTTAAATTTTAATGAAAAACTGGAGGCCACAGAATTAGTTCCTTTAAAAAGAGCATTAATCGAGTTGCGATCCGTAAAAACAAATGAGGAAATTTATAAAATTCAAGAGGCTGCAAAGATTACAGACAATGCCTACGAGCATATAATAAAGAAAATCCAACCGGGTATGCGGGAGATTGAAGTGGCCTTGGATCTGGAATATTTTATGAAAACGCAAGGAGCATCAAAGGTAAGCTTTGATATCATTGTCGCCTCTGGCCATCGTTCCGCTTTACCCCATGGGGTTGCTTCCGAGAAGACTTTAGAAAAAGGCGACATGGTCACCATTGATTTTGGTTGTGTTTATCAGGGCTACTGTTCCGACATGACGCGAAGCTTTGTTCTAGGTCAAGCAACCGAAAAACAAAAAGAGGTATATCATACGGTTCTAGAAGCTCAAAACACAGCCCTAGCGGCTGTCAAGCCAGGGAAAACCGGAAAAGAATTAGATGAAATTGCACGAAGTATTATTACAAACAAAGGCTATGGCAAATATTTTGGACACGGTTTAGGGCACGGGGTTGGACTTGAAGTCCATGAACTTCCCCATGTAAATCATTTAGGGGAAAAAGCCATGGAAGCGGGTATGGTTATTACCATAGAGCCCGGTGTTTATATACCTGATTTCGGTGGTGTCCGAATTGAAGATCTCCTCGCAGTGACAGAGGATGGTTATAAAGTGCTCTCTAACACCCCTAAGGAACTGATCGAAATTCCTTGTTAACCTTTATTACCAGCAAATCCAAACAGGGGATGCGTTTTTTACAGTTTAGTAATGAATAATTAAAAATATATTGTAAGTAAATTGGAGGTATACAAAATGATATCAGCAGGAGAATTTCGAAAAGGCGTAACCTTCGAAATGAATGGTGAACCCTATGTAGTACTTGATTTTCAACATGTTAAACCAGGAAAAGGCGCTGCCTTTGTTCGAACAAAATATAAAAACTTAGTTACCGGAGCCACGAAAGAAGGGGCCTTCAATCCGAATGACAAATTTCCCCGAGCTCATATTGAATCCAAAGAAATGCAATTCTTGTACAGTGATGGGGATTTGTATTACTTCATGGACAATGAGACTTATGAACAAATTCCATTAACCAAGGAAGATGTGGAGGATGCCATTAAGTTTTTAAAAGAAAATGACAGTGCTAATGTTAAATTTTATCAAGGTAAAGTTTTCCAGGTTGAAGCTCCTAATTTTGTTGAATTGTCAGTTGTGGAAACAGAGCCCGGTGTAAAAGGGGACACTGCATCGAATGTCACCAAAAGCGCTAAGCTAGAAACCGGAGCCACTATTCAAGTTCCTCTTTTCGTTAATGAAGGAGATGTGGTGAAAGTTGACACTAGAACAGGAACTTACATTTCAAGACTATAGGTTACAATGAGTTAAAATATAAAAAAATTATAAGGAGGCTATAACCATGGAACATTTATATGAAAAAGTAGCATATCTACGAGGCTTAGCGGAAGGTATGGAGCTAAAGGAAAGCTCTAAAGAGGGAAAAGTATTGCTGCAAATCATTGAAACTTTAGAAGAGTTTACCGATGCCATTGTAGAATTAGATGAAAATCAACTGGAACTTACGGACTATGTTGAAACCTTAGATGAGGATTTAGAAGATGTTGAAGACGAATTATATGAAGAAGAGTTGGACTCTTTAGAGATTCAGTGCCCGGAGTGCAAAGAAGTGCTTTTCATTGATGATGAAGATTTACTAGATGATGAAAATATTCAGTGCCCGGAGTGCAACGAAGAAGTTGAAATCGAGGAATCAAAAGAAAATTAAAGCTCCTTTTTCAAAAGTTCAATGTGAAAACATTGGACTTTCCTCTTTTTATAAACTCTTTAGAAACCCTTCGTGGGCGTAATCATGAAAAATAGAATTATTGTAAATCCAAAACCTCTTTGCTATAATTAAATAAGTGTTAAGGAGATATGGATTGGAGGACTTTGATGATTAATTGGAAGGTTACTAATGGAAACGTTTATATTTATGATGAAGTTTTAAAAGCTATCATTGCAGCTTCGGTGGAAGAAATTAAAGGGGTTGCAGGGTTGAGTCCTGGTTTTATGGAAGAAATCATCGAAGGGTTGGGGAAAAGAAACCATTCCAAAGGAATAAAAATCAGCGATAAAAATCAGCAAATGATCATCGATTTATATGTTATTATAGAATACGGAACTAAAATCCCAGATTTATCTTGGGAGATACAGCAGAATGTTAAGCGGTCAATGGAAAACATCCTAAACATTAAAACCAGTAAAGTAAATATTAATATTCAAGGAGTTCTTTTCCCAAATGATTCAAAATAGCGTCACAAATAATTGAAATAAAGGTATTAGGAGGCAAGTGATGAGTAGAAGAAGCGCACGGGAATTATGCATGAAGATATTGTACGAAATGGAGATAAAAAAGGAGTTCGATCGGAAGGTATTGATGACTAATGAAGAATACAAGGTTATCAAAACAGAGGAAGACTTGTATATGGAAAATGTAATTGATCACTTCATAAACAACCAAAGGATTGTGGATGAAATCCTGGAAAGTCATTTAACAGATTGGAAGCTTAATCGAATTTCAAAGGTGGACCTATCCATTCTACGGGTTGCCACGGTCGAAATACTTTTCATCCCGGAAATAGACAGTAATGTATCCATTAATGAGGCTATAGAAATCACAAAGTCTTACAGTGAAGATAAGTCAGCAAAATATATCAATGGGGTGTTAGACTCCATCGCTACTGAAAAGCAAAGTTCTTAATCAGTTAGTATAAATGTTATAAAGGCGGTTAATATACAATGGAGATTAGAAGTTTATCGGTATCTGAAGTGAATCGTTATATTGCCCGTTTGTTATATAGCGATCCCATATTATACAATGTAAAGGTTCAAGGAGAGTTATCCAGCATTCGATATCATCAAAACGGTCATGTTTTCTTTACATTAAAAGACGATACATCAAGCATCAAGGGCATGATGTTTTTTGAAGATGTATCAAGGTTAATCACCCCCTTGAAAGAAGGATTGCAAGTTGTGATCAAAGGCTCTATTACTGTATACGAAAAAAACGGCACCTATCAACTGAAAGCCGTAACCATGAAAGCCGACGGCTTAGGGCTTTTATATGAGGAATTCATGAAGCTGAAGAAAGATTTAGAAAAAAAGGGATACTTTAAAGATGAAGCCAAAAAAAAGCTTCCATTTTTGCCGAAAAATATTGGTGTAGTAACCTCTAAAAGTGGTGCTGCGATTCACGATATTGTTTCAATTGTTCAGAGGCGAAACCCCGGAACGAAAATCACTTTATTTCCAGCCTTGGTGCAGGGCCCCCATGCAAGCAAATCAATAAAAGATGGGATTGAGTACTTTAACTCTGTACGTAATAAAGAGAATTTAGACGTTTTAATCGTAGGGAGAGGCGGCGGAGCCTTAGAAGAGCTATGGGCCTTTAATGAATTAGAGGTTGTAGAAGCGATCCATCAAAGTCAAATCCCCATTGTATCCGCAGTGGGCCATGAATCGGATTACACCTTATCGGATTATGTTGCTGACTACCGTGCGTCGACTCCATCTATGGCTGCTGAGATACTGGTCCCGGATGTAGTTGAATTAGCTGAGAAACTAAAACTGAAAAAGCAGTCTATGGAATATTCTCTAAATAACAAATTTCAAAAAGAGAAAATCCGGTTAGACTTTTTAAGAAGCCGATTGATTTTTTTCTCTCCGGAAAAGATCATTCATCGTGAAAAAGAAAAACTGCTATATGCAAAGAGAAGATTCATAAAAACGATCAAGGAAGACATGAAAGCACGAAAGGTAACTCAACAGAATTTTCAAGTAAAAATCGATAGCCTAAATCCTTACACAGCCCTTAACAGAGGTTATGCCTTTGTAGAAAGTAAGAACGGAGAAATTCAAACAAAGATGGATCGTCTTCGCATAGATGAAGAATTATTCATTACCTTTCGGGATGGAAAAGTAAAAGTAAAAATCACAGAAATTGTAGGTAAGGAGGACTAGGCATGAATTCTACTGACAAAGAATCAGGATATGAAGAAATCTTAAAGAGATTGGAAGAAGTTATTGAAGCCCTAGAAGCTGAAGGTTTAGATCTTGATCAAAGCATAAAAATTTATGAAGAAGGGGCCGCTCTTTATCAAAAAGCTCAAGAAATGTTATCTTCTCGTGAAGAAAAAGCACTGGAAATCATCAATCTTTTAGAGGAAACTCAACCTCAAATGACTCTAGAAGATCTAAAGGAGGAATAACCCTAATGAAGGAAACTTTAAAGGAATATAACGAATTAGTCGATGAGGAGTTAAAAAAATATTTAAAAGTCCAAGATGAAAATAGTCGTATAGTATATGAGGCGATGCAATATAGTATATTTGCTGGCGGCAAAAGATTAAGGCCGGTTCTGTTAATGGCAACCCATGAACTTTTTAATGATAAGCACTCAGAAGCTCTTCCCTTTGCCGCGGCTATCGAGATGATTCATACGTACTCTTTAATCCATGATGATTTACCCGCCATGGATAATGATGATTATCGCAGAGGCAAACTTACTAACCATAAGGTTTTCGGTGAAGGGATAGCAATACTCGCTGGTGACGGGCTATTAAATAAAGCTTATGAATTGCTGTTAACTGAAATTGTTGAGGCTCAAGATCCTACCCTCCCAGCAAAGGCTGCAAAAACCATTGGTGATGCGGCGGGTGTTAAAGGAATGATCGGAGGACAAGTGGCTGATATCATTTCTGAGAATCAGGAAATCTCTGCAAAAGACCTTGATTACATTCATGCTCATAAAACCGGAGCGTTGATTGAAGCCGCCATGGTTTCCGGTGCCATTATTTCCGGTGCCCAACCCAAAGATATTGCCAACATCCGAAGGGTAGGGAAAAACCTCGGCTTGGCTTTTCAGATTAAAGACGATATTTTAGATATTATAGGAGATGAAAAACAACTGGGTAAGCAAATAGGCAGTGATGAAGCAAAGGAAAAGTCGACTTACCCCAAACTCTATGGACTGGATGCCTGTAAGAAAATGATACAAGAATTAACAGAAGAATCAAATGAAATTCTCGATTACTATTTACCAAAATCTGATTTTCTAAAAAAACTGAACAACTATCTAATGGACCGTGAGAATTAGCATATTGAGGAGGAAGCCTTGTGGAGTTTGTACATTCATTGTTTTCAAATGAATATTTGATTGTGGCCTTTTTGGCATGGTTTATTGCACAATCCATTAAAGTATTGCACACGTTGATACGAGATCGTCGTTTCAACTTATCCAGATTTGTAGGATCTGGAGGTATGCCCAGCTCTCACTCGTCCTTTGTTATGGGGCTTACTACAACCATAGGGCTAAATCATGGTTGGAATTCGGCAACCTTCGCAGTGTCCTTAGTTTTCTCTCTAGTAGTCATGTACGATGCCGCCGGGGTCCGAAGAGCCGTGGGTAAACAAGCAATAATCATGAATAAAATTATTGATGACTTACAATCCAAACGAAAAGATAAAAAATCGAAGGATCCCAAAGTTAAGTCTCAAATATTAACAGAAAAAAGATTAAAAGAACTCATCGGCCATACCCCTGTGGAAGTTTTTGCAGGAGCCATTCTAGGCATTATTGTGGCGAACATCGTAGTTTGATAAAACTCCTATATTATGGTATACTGAATGCATAAAATACAGTGGCACAGCACTCCAGTCAGTTAAGTTGGCTTTGAAGGCGGGGCTAAAAATCCGTCAAAGGGCACATCGATGAAGTTCTTAGTTTTGGCTGCCGACGCCCAGTCGGGGGTCAACTCTGAGAGTAAGGAGATGGGGGCGATCCACAAGGGCATGTGGGCGTTGACCCTCGCTCCGCGGAGACCAACTTGTTTATTCAAAGGGTGAAACCTACCAATTCTCGAGAGGGGTTGGTAGTGTAGCCTGCCTTGAGTGGAATAGGTGGATAGATCGATCAAATTCGATGCTTCAAGGGCCCGAAGGGTCGGATTATTGCTTTCTGAAACCTACTCTGCAAAAGAGGCTAAGAGTCCGCTTAACTGTTGAGGAAAACTCCTGGACTGTTCTTAACGAGGTGTATTTAGGATTACAGTACGGACTAAGTGGTAATCCAGTCTTACCTTTGGTGACAAGGTAAACTTCAATTTAATGGGAAACCACTGTAATGGCGACATACAGCATTGAAGGGGGAAATCCAACTGGACCTAAGCCGTAAAATTTACTAAATACACTGCCACTGCTTAGCTGATAGTATTATTACTATCAGCTTAAATTATATTACTATGATAATCAAACATATGGAGGAGAAGGATTGAAAAAGAAAATTCATAACAAGAAACACCGTTATTTTAATTATATATGGAAAAAATACAATTTAAAATGGGTTGTAGTGATTACAATATGGACATTTTTTCTAACCATATTATTCACAATAATTTCAGAAATTGTGTTGCAAAACACCCAGGCTTTATTATCATTTATTATTTTAATTTTCATTGTATTTTTAGGAGTATTTAGTGATATGATAGGGATTGCCATAACCGCAGCTTCAGATAAACCTTTCCATGCTATGGCTTCCGATAAAGTAAAGGGGTCAAAATATGCCATTAAATTGAAGAAAAACACTGGTGTGGTAGCGAACTTTGCAAATGATGTTGTTGGAGATATATGCGGCATTATCAGTGGAGTTGCCGGTGCTAGCATCGTCATGGAAATTGATGGGGTGAATCGCTGGGTCCTGACCGTAGCTCTAACAAGCTTTATTGCGGCTTTAACCGTAGGAGGAAAAGCCATTGGAAAAAACTTAGCGGTATATAAATCCCATGTAATTGTATTTACTACGGCTAAAGTATTAAATCGAATTAAGGAGAGTTTTGGAATAGACTTTCTAAAAGATAAATAAAGTAAAAACGAAAGAGAGTTGATAAAATGTATAAGTACTTAACGAACGTTAATTCGCCGGATGATCTGAAAGAACTTGATGAGATGGAAATTGAAAAATTGGCAAATGAAATTCGATTCTTTCTATTAGAAAATGTATCGAAAACCGGAGGGCACCTGGCCTCAAATTTAGGAGTCATTGAACTCACATTAGCAATGCATTCCGTATTTGATACAACAACGGACAAGATTGTATGGGATGTTGGTCACCAAAGTTACGTACACAAATTAGTCACCGGTAGAAGAAATCAGTTCGAATCCCTGCGGCAATATAAAGGTTTAAGTGGTTTTCCTAAGCGGGGGGAAAGTGTACATGATCATTTTGAAACAGGACACAGTTCCACATCAATTTCTGCCGCTTTAGGTATTGCTACGGCCCGGGACCTATCTAATGAAACTTACGATGTCACCGCGATAATAGGGGATGGTGCTTTAAGCGGAGGTATGGCTTTTGAAGCTTTGAATCACGTAGGTCAAAACAAAACCAATATCAACATTATATTGAACGATAATGAAATGTCTATTTCTGAGAATACCGGAGGGTTATCACAATATCTTGCTAAAGTGCGGGCAATGCCTGTATATTCAAAGGTTAAAGGCGATGTGGAAGCCCTAATTAACCACATTCCCGCCGTCGGTAAAAGCATGGTTAAAACCGCCGGAAAAGCTAAAGATAGCATCAAATACTTTTTTGTTCCCGGAGTTTTATTTGAAGAAATAGGAATTACTTATATTGGTCCAATTGACGGGCATGATTATGGAAGAATTCAAGAGGCTTTAAAAAGAGCAAAGGCTATTAAAGGACCGGTACTTGTGCATGTGCTAACGAAAAAAGGAAAAGGCTATATCCATGCGGAAGAAAGACCGGAAAAATATCATGGGGTGAGTTCTTTTGATATATCCACCGGAAAACCGTTGAAAGCTTCAAATAAAGTTTCTTTTTCAAAGGTTGTGGGTAGAACCCTGGTTGAAATAGCCGAAGATAATCCTAAAATCACTGCTATTACTGCTGCAATGCCCGATGGTACGGGGATCGCAGAATTCTCAGAAAAATTCCCGCAGCGTTTCTTTGATGTAGGCATTGCAGAACAGCATGCGGTAACATTAGCAGCCGGTCAATCAGTAGCAGGGCTACATCCTTTCTTTGCAGTTTACTCTACTTTCCTGCAACGGGGCTTCGACCAAGTACTCCACGATGTTGCTTTGCAAAATTTACCATTAACCTTACTTTTGGACCGTGCTGGAGTCGTAGGCGCAGATGGAGAAACCCACCAAGGGATTTATGATATTGGTTATTTATCTCTAATTCCTAACTTACAGATCCTATCGCCGGAAAACGGGACAGAACTGCATGCGATGATTAAATATTCTCTTGAAGCAAAAGCACCGGTTGCCATTCGATATCCAAAGGCGGATGCGCGAGAATGTGATTTTAATTCAGATATAAAAATAGCTAAAGGCAAAGCTAAAATCACAAAGCAGTATGGAGACGATGTGGTTGTCTTTGCATTCGGCCCAATTCATAAGAATGCAGAAGAAGCGGTGGAAAAACTTCGGGAGCAAAATACTAATGCCACTTTAGTAAACCTTCGGTTTGCTAAACCCTTAGACCAACAGACTATTATTGATTTAAGCCAAAAAGCTGGTAGGATATATACGATCGAAGATCATGCTCTAATCGGTGGTGTAGGAAGTCACATTGTCCAAGTTCTTAATGAGCATCAAATTTCCAAACCGGTATACCGGTTTGGATACCCGGACCATTTTATTCATCAAGGCTCCATCAGTGAAATTTATCAAGAGTACGGAATGGATGCAGAGGCCATAGCAAATAAGATTCTATCCGATGCTCGACCAAAGTTAAGAAATGTTAAGTCTTTTATGAAATAGGAGAGAAGGTTATGAAAAAAGAACGGTTGGATATTCTATTAGTGGACAAAGGCTTATTGGATAGCCGGGAAAAAGCAAAGCGAAGGATCATGTCCGGGACAGTCTTTGTTGATGGACAACGTTGTGATAAACCTGGAATGAAAGTAGCTCCAGAAGCTTCCATTGATATCAAAGGAAAATCCCTGCCCTTTGTAAGTCGTGGGGGGTTGAAACTAAAGAAAGCAGTGGAAGAGTTTGGGCTTGACTTGTCAAATACTGTTTGTCTTGATATCGGTTCTTCCACTGGAGGCTTTACGGACTGTATGTTGCAAGAAGGTGCTAGAAAAGTTTTTTCTATTGATGTGGGCTATGGACAGTTGGCTTATAAACTGAGGCAAGACCCGCGAGTGGTGGTAATGGAGCGGACCAACATTCGACATGTGACTTTAGCGGATATTAAAGAAAAAGCTGATTTTATCAGTGTAGATGTTTCTTTTATTTCATTAAAACTGGTATTGCCTGTTGCAAAAAAACTTTTAAAGGAAAATGGATGTATGGTTGTGTTAATCAAGCCACAATTTGAAGCTGGCCGAGGAAAAGTCGGTAAAAACGGTGTGATCCGGAATCCTCAAACTCACAGGGAAGTGCTTATTAAAGTTATAGACTTTATACAGGAAGAAAATATTGGTATTGCTCAATTATCCTTCTCCCCAATTCAGGGGCCAAAGGGAAATATGGAGTTTTTAGCTTATCTACAAAATCAAAATGATTATTGGGAGAAGAGTACCACAGAAGATAATGTAGAACGAGTTGTTAGCAAAGCTCATGATAATTTTGAAAAATCAAAAGTATAATCTCTTTACCAAATAAAAATCACTGATCATTGGGGGGGCATTATGAAATATACACGGCAAGCAAAAATTCTAGAAATAATAAAAAACAAAGAAATTGAAACCCAGGAAGAATTATCTGAAGAACTTAAGAAAATGGGTTTAAAGGTTACTCAAGCCACAGTTTCTAGAGATATTAAGGAACTTCGATTAATAAAATCTCTTTCAAAGAACGGACGGTATAAATACGCCACCTTAGAAAATCAAAATACGATTTTATCTGATCGTCTCATGCGCCTCTTTAGAGATTCCATTTTGTCGATTGATCATGCAGGGAATATCTTGGTACTTAAAACACTTTCTGGCGCTGGACAAGCTGCAGCCTCTACTATTGATGCTATCAACTATGAAGAAATTGTCGGTACCATAGCCGGTGATGACACGATCTTTGTTCTGATACGAGATGAAAAGAGTGTAGACGAAATAAAAGATAAGTTTAGAAGTCTTATGCAATAATATTTTTCCCAAAGGAGATATGGATATGTTAATGGAACTGGAAATCAAAAATTTTGCTTTAATTGATCATTTGCATATACGGTTTGATGATGGGCTAAATATTCTGACTGGAGAAACTGGGGTAGGGAAATCCATCATTATTAATGCAATTAAATTAACCCTAGGAGAACGTGCAGACAAAGATCATATTCGAAGCAAAGGGGAAAACACTTATTTGCAATCGGTCTTTTTAAAAAACCCCTTAGTAGAAGATCTGCTTACCAGTCTTGGATTAAATACTGATGAAGAGATTATAGTATTATCTAGAGAATTGTTGAAATCCGGTAGGAGTGTAAGTCGAATAAACGGTTCTATTGTAACCAATACCACGGTGAAAAACCTTGCAGATAACTTGATCGATATCCATGGACAGCATAACCACCAGTCTCTACTCAACAAACAAAACCATATTGATATTTTAGATGACTATGCTGGGGAGGAAATGAAAAGCCTTCGAAAAGACTTTCTTACCCATTATGAAGAATTTCAAATGCTTCAACAAGAAAAAAATAATTTGTCCATAGATGACCGGGATCGAGAAAGACAAATAGATTTATTACGTTTTCATATAGAAGAAATTGAATCTGCTGAATTGAAAGATGGGGAAGAAGAGGTTTTAATGCAGGATTATAATGTTTTAGCTAATAGCGAGAAAATATATGAGGTCATGGGTAAAGGTTATGAGAACTTGTATAATCTCAGAAATGCGAATTCAGTAATGGATTTGGTCTCTAAAACAGTTGAAGAATTTCATACTGTTGACAAATTTGATCCGCAAATTAAAAATTTCAGCAATCAACTAGAAGAAATACAGTTTCAACTGGAAGATGTTTCAAGGGAAATCCGTCAGTACTTCGAAAACATTGAATTTCCTACGGAAGATTTAGACCGTTTGAACCAACGAATTGCGTATATCAATGACATGAAACGGAAATATGGCCCTAGCATAGAAGATGTTTTAACCTATTATCAAAAATCCAAAGAAGAGTTGGATGGTTTGATCAATAGCAAAGAACGAATTGAAAAGATTTCGAAAAAACTACAGAAGAAGTCTGAAGTATTAAATTCGCTAGCATCGGCGTTACATAAAAGGCGCGTAGAAACTGCAAAAATCCTGGAAAAGAAAGTATCATCAACATTACAGGAACTAAACATTCCCCATGGTAGTTTTAAAGTTGCAATAGCGTCAAAAGATGGAGAGGATTTAAATCTTATTCAGAGTTTTAACCGAAAAGGTTTCGACGCTGTGGAGTTTCTAATTAAAACCAATCCCGGAGAAGTACCGAAATCTTTAGCCAAAATTGCTTCAGGGGGGGAAATCTCCAGGGTAATGTTAGCCTTGAAGTCTTTGCTTGCAGACATCGATAAAATCTCCTGTATGATCTTTGATGAAATTGATACTGGAATCAGTGGAGAAACTGCGAATTTGGTAGGAGATAAGTTGGAAGGAATCTCCACTAATCGTCAAGTAATTTGTATCACCCACTTACCTCAGATCGCCGCAAGAGGGTCTTTGCATTATAAAATTTACAAAGAAACCCATAGAGGTCATAACACCACTTATTTACAAGAACTAGGGAATGATGGTCGTATTGAAGAAATTGGTAGACTCTTAGGGGGCACATCTACAGCCATCACATTGAAGCATGCGGAGGAGTTACTCAAGATTAGAAGCTAGACATAAAGATTGCTTTTTATATTTGAGGCATACATTTTTAAAAGGGGGAAATAAATTGCATAAAAACAAGATAACTGTTGCTATTGCAGATGATAATGAAGAATTTTGCAACATTTTAGAAGAGTTTTTAGATAAACAGGAAGACATTGAGGTCATAGGTATAGCTAACGATGGATTAGAGGCTTTAAAACTTTTAGAAACGGAAAAACCCAAAGTCCTGATACTTGATATTATAATGCCCCATTTAGATGGATTGGGTGTTTTAGAAGAAATCAATCAAAAAAAAGAAAAACCCTATACTATTATGCTATCTGCCGTAGGACAGGATAAAGTCACAAAAAAAGCCATACAGCTTGGGGCGGATTATTATATTATAAAGCCTTTCGACTTCGAGTTTTTCTTAAAAAGAATCAGAGAATCGAAAGAAGAATTACTTTCATACGAAAATCCCAAGCAGTCCATGAACCTCACTCAGGAAGAGATTAAAAACATTGAAAAGATGGCATCGGAGTTGATCCACACTCTTGGTGTTCCGGCTCATATTAAAGGCTATTCCTATTTAAAAGAAGCAATTATCATGGTAGCAAAAAAACCGGAATACTTGAACGCAGTCACGAAGGAACTTTACCCGGGCCTGGCAAGACAGTTTGATACAACTCCAAGTCGTGTAGAACGGGCCATTCGCCACTCTATTGAAGTAACATGGAATCAAGGAGAATCAGAAAAAATTAAAGAGTTTTTAGAACATTTGCCAAAATTCAAAAAAAACAACAAGAAGCCTACCAACTCGGAATTTATTGCAGTTCTCGCTGATAAAATTCGATCACAGCGATAATTTAAACTTTTTTAGACACAATTAAGGGGAGGGAATAATGAAGAGACAAGAAGAAACCTTAAAAAGCGAAAGAATCTATGAAGGGAAGGTCATTAATTTAAGAGTTGACACCGTCGAGCTTCCGGATAAAAAATATTCAAAGCGTGAAATTGTGGAGCATTCCGGAGCTGTAGGAATTATTGGAATCAATGACAAGGGGCAGGTTGTCTTAGTAAAACAGTATCGTAAGGCTGTGGACGAGTTTCTTATAGAAATTCCCGCCGGAAAAATGGAACCTAAGGAAGATCCTGAAGCCTGTGCAAAGCGAGAATTTAAAGAGGAAACAGGTTATGAGGCCAATGATTTTAATGCCGTAGCTCAATTCTACACAAGTCCGGGCTTTTCCAATGAAGAAATTTATCTATTTGAAGCGAAAAGCTTATGTAAAGGTACCGCTGAACCGGATGAAGATGAGTATATTGAGATTATTGAAATCTCTTTTGAAACCGCTCTTGAGAAAATTAGTAACGGAGAGATTAAGGACAGTAAAACAATTTTGGCTATTTTACTAGCTAAAGAAACCCGATAGAAAGGAATTGCTATATGGAGCATATATTACAAGATTACATTATGTACTTACAGGAAAAAAACCTTGCTCAAAATACGATAAAGTCATATGAACGGGATTTGAAAAAATATTATTACTTTTTGAAAGAACAAAACATCGAAGAATTCAGTTTAACAAATCATACCACCATCCTTTCCTATTTGCTGAAGTTGCAAAAAGATAGTAAGTCCAGTTCTTCTATATCTCGATACATTGTTTCAATTCGAAAATTCTATGACTATTTATGCAAAAATCAGTTTCTTAGACAAAATCCTATGGACGAAATTAGTGGACCCAAAGCATTCAAAAAAATCCCTGAAGTACTTTCTTTGGAAGAGGTTAACCAATTAATGATGCAACCTCAATTAGACACTAAAAAAGGCATTCGCGACAAAGCCATGCTTGAAATTCTTTATGCTACCGGTATTCGAGTTTCCGAATTAATCTCTTTAGATATAGAAGATGTAGATTTAGAAATGGAGTATATCCGTTGTTGCAATGGAAATAAGGATCGTACGATCCCTATGGGCAAACATGCACTAGAGGCATTAAAATCCTACATAATCCACGAAAGAAAGGATTTCTTGAAAAACGAAGAGGAAAAATCATTGTTCCTGAATTATTCCGGTAAAAGATTGTCCCGACAAGGTTTTTGGAAGATTATCAAGGGATATACAAAGACGATGAACATCAGTAAGTCGATTACTCCCCATACCTTAAGACACTCTTTTGCCATTCATTTAATCGATAATGGGGCAGATCTCAAATCAGTACAGGAAATGCTTGGACATTCTGCCTTAGCAACGACCCAAATGTATATTGATTTTAAGAAAAATAAAATTAAAGATGTATATTTAAAAAGTCATCCGCGGGCTTAATACGCGGGATTAATAAAGGAGGGATTGTATTGGTTAATCGAATCGTTTTACTCATATTAGACAGTGTTGGAATTGGAGCACTTCCCGATGCAAAGAATTTCAACAGTGAAGGCGCTAATACCCTAGGAAATCTTTTTGAAGTTCACCCCGACATTAATTTAAATCATTTTTTAGAATTAGGTCTTGGGAATATAGAGGGTATTGATTATCTCCCGGAAAAAAAAGATCCCCAAGCCGCCTATGGCCGTGCAATGGAATATTCCAACGGCAAAGATACCACTACGGGTCATTGGGAAATCGCAGGAATTCACTTGGATGAACCTTTCAAAACCTATCCTAATGGATTTCCCAAGGAAATAATGGATGAGTTTGAAAAACGCACCGGTAAAAAAGGAATTGGAAACAAGCCGGCTTCAGGAACAAAGATCATCGAAGAGCTCGGTGAGGAACATCTTAGAACAAAAAATCCGATTGTCTATACTTCCGCGGACAGTGTTTTTCAAATCGCCGCTCATGAAGAAGTAATTCCCATCAAAGAACTTTACGAAATGTGTGAAATAGCAAGAGATATTATGACAGGTAAACATGCTGTAGCTAGAATTATTGCGAGACCCTTTATCGGAAGTTTAGGCTCCTTTGAACGAACAGCAAACCGAAGGGATCTTTCCTTATCCCCCCAAGAGAAAACAATCTTGGATTACACTTTAGATGGAGGATACGATGTAATAGGTATAGGGAAAATCGATGACATTTATAACGGTCAAGGCATTAGTAAGAAAATAACTTCCAAAAGTAATCTACAGGGAATCGATAAAACGATCGAAGCCATTAAAGAAAATACGCAAGGAATCATTTTTACAAATCTTGTGGATTTTGATTCGAAATTTGGTCATCGGAGAGATACCAAGGGTTATAAAGAAGCTCTTGAAGAGGTAAACAAACACTTGCCGGATTTGTTAAACACTTTAAAAGAAACGGACGTACTTATAATTACGGCTGATCATGGGAATGATCCAACTTATCAAGGAACCGATCATACAAGAGAATACGTTCCACTACTGATTTACGGGCAGACTATAAAACAAGGAACAGATCTAGGGACTAGAAAATCATTTTCCGATATTGCGGCGACTATTTCTGACTTGCTTAAAATAGAAAAACCCAAGAATGGTAAAAGCTTTGCAGATAATATACTGAAGTAGATTGTATAAGAGGTGATAATGAAATGGAAATGATCGATATACTTTACAAAAAGAGAAACGGTGAAGAGTTAAGCAAGGAAGAAATTAAATACTTTGTAGAGGGTTATAACAACGAACGGATCCCCGACTATCAAATGAGTGCTCTATTAATGGCTATCTATTTTAAAGGAATGAACAAAGCGGAAACCGTAAACTTAACCAATGCAATCATTAACTCCGGAGAGACCATTGATCTGTCTATGATCAAAGGGCTTAAAGTGGATAAGCATAGCACCGGCGGGGTAGGGGATAAAACCACGATTGCTCTAGGGGCCTTAGTTGCCGCAAACAATGTTCCTGTGGCCAAACTTTCAGGCCGAGGGCTAGGACATACCGGGGGGACAATTGATAAACTTGAAGCGATACAAGGGTTTTCGGCGGATTTAACAATAAAAAAATTTGCTGACCAAGTAAATAGTATTAAGTTCTCCTTAGGAGGGCAGACGAAAGATTTGGCCCCGGCAGACAAAAAACTTTACGCCCTTCGAGATGTAACTGCCACCATTGATAACATCTCGCTGATCGCCAGCAGCGTAATGAGTAAAAAACTGGCTTCTGGAGCTGATCGCATCGTATTAGATGTAAAAACCGGAAGTGGCGCTTTCATGAAAGATATTGACCAGGCCTTTGAACTTGGTAGAGCTATGGTGGACATTGGTAATGGTGTAGGTAAAAACACGGTGGCTGTTGTAACGGACATGGAACAACCCTTAGGCAATACCATTGGTAACGGTATCGAAGTCCGTGAAGCCATTGAGTTGCTTCAGGGAGAAGGTTCAAAGGATCTATTAGAGCTTTGTCACTATCTAGGAAGTTATATGTTATTGCTTGCAGAAAAAGTTGGAAGTTTAGATGAGGGAATGGAAAAAATACAAGAAGTTATCGATAATGGGAAAGCCTTAGATGTTTTTAAGTCCTTTGTACAAAGTCAAGGAGGCGACATAAAGTTCATAGAACAACCGGAATTACTCCATCAAACTCAAGATATATACGAGTATAAAGCTTTGTCAGAAGGTTATATCCACCGATTGGATGCAGAGTTATTAGGAAAATCCGCCTTAACCCTTGGAGCCGGTCGTTTAGATAAATCTACAAAAATCGACCACAAAGTTGGATTACAACTTGAAAAGAAAATTGGGGACTATGTAAACAAAGGTGAAACAGTAATAACTGTTTTTTACAATGATAAAGATAAACTTGATGGAGCCCTTGAACTATTACAAGAATCCGTGTATATATCCGATGCAGAAAAAAAACCTCGAAAAATCATACACGGTGTTGTAACAGAAAATGAGGAAAAGAGGCTATAATAGCCTCTTTTTTTAATAGTTTTTCACAGGCAATTGTTGTGGAAAATAGGAAATGTGTTATAATTTTTAGTAGATAGAATTGAAGGATGTGGTGACAATTAAGCTAATAACCAGTCATGAGAATTTAGATTTTGACGGCCTTTCCAGTATGATTGCCAGTAAAATTCTGCATCCGGAAGGTTTCTTGGTGTATTCCGGGAAACTAGATAAAGAAATTAAGAGCTTTATAAACCTTTACAAATATTCCCTGCAAATTTATAGCTACAGCGAAATCAACCTTGAAGCCGTTGATTCATTAATTATCGTCGATACAAACTCTAAAAATCGGGTAGGACCGTTTAAAAAACTATTAAATAAAGATTTAGATATCACGATATATGACCACCATAAGCCGACGCAAGAGAGTATCGCTGCATCGAAAATGGTCATCAAATACTATGGCTCATGTACCACGATTTTATTAAAAAAGATTATTAAGCAAAATATTGAAATCACTCCTTTTCAGGCAACGCTTTTTTTATTGGGTATCTACGCAGACACTAATTGTTTGACTTTTAAAAACACAACTCACCATGATGCAGAAGTGGTTGCTTACCTATTTCGAAAGCAGGCAGATTTAGATATTGTTAACGAGTACTTATATGAGTTTACCAATGAAACCCAGGATAAACTGCTCATGACCCTCTTGACAAACTTAGAACGGGTGGAAGTGAAAAAATATCACGTGTATTTTGCTTTTTCAGAACACGATGAATATATAAATGGCTTAAGTAATATCGCCAGCAAGATCACTCATATTAAAAATACCGATGCACTGTTTATCATATCAAAAATGGAAGAGAAAACCTATGTTATTGGACGAAGTCTAGAGGATGATATTAATGTAGCTGAGATTTTAGAAGCCTTTGATGGCGGTGGTCATCGTAGGGCAGGTTCTGCTTCGGTGAAAAATATGCCTGCTAGGGAAATAAGGGAAAAAATCCTCAAATTATTAAGGGAAAAAATCACTCCTCAAGTCAAAGCAAAAGATATTATGAGTTATCCGGTAAAAACTTTACTCGAAGATATGACAGTGGAAAAAGCTAATCGCATAATGCTTAGATATGGTCATACAGGTATGCCGGTTGTAAAGAATGATCGACTGATTGGAATTATCTCCAGGACTGATTTAGATAAAGCGATGATCCATGACCTTTCCCATGCACCGATTAAAGGTTTTATGAAACAAAAAGTGGTGACCATTACTCCTAGTACCAGCATCAACGAGATTAATGAGCTTCTCTCTAAACATAACATCGGTCGTCTACCGGTAATGGAAGGAGAAAAAATCGTAGGCATTGTCACAAGGACCAATCTTTTGCAACAAATCCACGGAGATTCCATCCCCCGATGGTATAAGTCCAATTATGACCAATCCTATGATTTCTTAGATGTTCGAGAAAAAATCCATCACCTGCCCCAAGATATGGTCTCCCTTATAGAAGTGGTTAAAAAGGTTGCAAAAGAAGAAAACACAAAGGTATTTATCGTCGGTGGATTTGTAAGGGATCTTTTATTAAATCGGAAAAATTTTGATTTGGATTTTGTTGTAGAAGGGGATGCGATTAAACTTGCTGAAAAAGTCAACAAACGTCTGCAAGGGCGTCTGGTCACGCATAAGAAGTTTCAAACCGCTGTTGTAAAGCTGCCACAACAACCCCATATTGATTTTGTTTCTGCAAGAAGGGAATACTATGAATACCCTGCAGCCCTACCGAAAGTTGAAAAATCAACTATATGGAATGATTTATTCCGAAGAGACTTTACCATCAACTGTATGGCTATAGAACTTAATGGGGAAAAGGAGTACCAGTTAATCGATTATTTTAGTGGCTTAGATGACCTCTCTGATGGTTTGATACGCGCTCTTTATAACTTAAGCTTTATTGAAGATCCCACAAGAATTTTCAGAGCGATCCGATTTGCTTCAAGACTAGGCTTTTCCATTGAAGAGGAGACGAAAAAATTCATTTTACAAGCTGTAAATGATCATATGATCAACAAGCTTAGCCAGGATCGAATTAGAGAGGAGATTCATGGGATTTTCAAGGATGAAAATCTCATCAACAGCCTAGCGTTGATGAAGGAACTAAATATTTTTAAAAGTTTGAATCAGGGACAGGACATTTCCATGAAGGAAATTCAAAAGATCGAAAATATTCCTAATACCTTAGAAGTCTTTAATACAATTAAACGGGAGGATATCCGTTATGCTGATATTATTGTACAGCAACTGCTAAGCGGTATTCCTATGGAGTTGATACCCAAAATTATTAATAACTATGTCAGCTATCGCCAGTCTTACCATGGAATTATCGAGGGTTTACGTAAAAAAAACAGAGTATACTCCATCTTGTGGTCTGAGAATGTGGACCTTTATGAGGTGTATGCTTTGTTAGAGTTTGCCACAGATGAAATGCTTATTTTTTATTATAATGATTGTGAAAACAATGATATAAGACACTATTTGCTATACTATAAATTAAAACTGCAATCCATTAACACTATAATCACCGGTCAGGATCTTTTAACCCTGGGTATAACACCCGGACCTTTATTCAAACGAATTTTAAAAGAAGTATTAAAAGCAAAGGTTCAAGGCTATATTTACACAAAAGAAGATGAAATGGCTTATGCAAAAAAACTGTACAAAAATTATTTGGAAATGAGTTGAGGCAAATGGAAAGCAATAAAACAATGACCTCCTATGAAGTCAACTTAGAAACTTTTCAGGGTCCTATGGATGTTTTAATGCATTTAATTGAAAATCAGAAGGTGGAAATCTACGACATTCCTATTGTGAAAATCACTGATCAATACCTCTTGTATTTGTCACAAATGAAAGAATGCGATTTAGATGTCACCGGAGACTTTTTGGTGATGGCGGCTACACTGATTGATATTAAATCAAAGATGCTACTTCCAACAACTCATACATCAGAAGAAGAGGAGGAAGACCCAAGAACCGATCTTGTGGAACGTTTGATTGAGTATAAAAAATTCAAAGGAGCTGCTAAAACTTTAAAAGAACGTGAAAATACATTAGAAATCCGTTTTTTTAAAACCCGTGATGATTTAAGTTTTCTCGAAGTTCCTGTCGAGAAGGACGAAGACTTTAGTCATATTACGGCTACGGACTTAATGAATGCTTGGGAAAAATTGATGGTCAAAAAGAATACAGAAAAAAGCAAGACCAACCCCTTTGACTCGGTTCAAAAAGATCCTGTGACCGTGGAGGAAAAAGTACAAGAATTAGTAAAGCGTTTAGAAAAGGAATCTCAAATTCTCTTTGAAAAAGCATTTGAATACTCTATGGATAAAATTCACCTGATCACTACTTTTCTAGCAATACTGGAATTAGCAAAAAACCGTATCATCTTTATAAATCAAAACCAAAAGACCTGTAGTATTGTTTTACGCCTTCGAGAAAAAGCGATAACTCTATAAAGAGGTGAAAATGTGAAAATGCAGAATTATTGTGCCATCATCGAAGCGATTCTCTTCGCATGGGGTGATACCTTAGAAATAAAAGAGCTCGGAAAGATTTTAGAGTTAAATGAGAAAGATACGAAAGAGATTATCAATGAATTACAAGAGGAATATAAAATGGGAAACCGGGGCATTGAGCTTATTAAAATCGGGACTACACTTCAATTAACAACTAAAGAATCGGCTTATCCCTATATCAAAAAATTACTTCCCGGGGACCAAAGACGCTCTTTATCCAGAGCCACCATCGAGACATTAGCCATAATCGTCTATAAACAGCCCATCACGAAAAGTCAGATAGAGAAAATACGGGGCGTAAAATGTGATAAACCCCTTTCAAATCTAATTCAAGAAAATTTGATCTATGAAAAAGAAAGGTTAAACACTATTGGACGACCCATTATTTATGCTACTACGGAGTTTTTCTTAAAAAAATTCGGGTTTGAAAACCTTCAAGATTTACCGGATCTTTCAAGTTTTGAAGAAGGTTTATATTCTAGTAAAGAAATGAAGTAATCCTGGATAAGTTTAGGAATGTTAGGAGGAAGCTTGTGAGGTTACAAAAGTATTTAGCCCATTGCGGTGTTGCATCAAGAAGAAAGAGTGAAAAATTAATCGAAGAAGGCTTAGTGACTGTGAACGGAAAAGTTATTAAGGAAATGGGTTACATAGTTACCGTTGGTGTTGATCAAGTTGCCTGTAATGGGGAAGCTGTGACTCTAGAAGAACAATCTATATATATTATGCTTAATAAGCCGGAAGGGGTGATCACCTCCTCCGATGATCAGTTTAACCGGAAGACGGTTTTGGATTTTGTGTCTACAGATTATCGTGTTTACCCCGTAGGAAGATTGGATTATGATACATCGGGGTTGATTTTACTGACTAATGATGGGGAATTCGCCAATCTTATGACTCACCCAAAGTATAAAGTATCTAAAACCTATCACGCTTTAGTAAAGGGAGTTCCCAAGGAAGAAGGTATTAAAGCTTTTGAAAAGGGAATACTTATTGATGGATCCTACACACAGCCAGCTTCATTGAAAATTCTTAATTGCAATGACAATAGTTTGCTGGAAATTACCATCACCGAGGGAAGAAATCGTCAAGTTCGTAAAATGTGTGATGCCATCAGCCATCCGATAGTTAAACTAAAGCGAGTGGCCATTGGTAATATTGTATTAGGAACTTTACAAGAAGGAGACTGGCGTTACCTTAAAGAAGAAGAAAGTGAAGCACTGAAAAGTAAACCAACTTGCAAGTAATGGTTACAGAGTCTATTATTCTTCATTGTTCGCTAGACAGAAAGGAATAGGGGGGTTATAATGTTAATGATTAGAAAGATCGACAAGGAAGATCAGGTCACTTTTCTGGATTTTTGTAAAAAAGCAAATGTAATAGAGTCCCTTGATTCACCAGAGATTTTTTGGGGGATTTTTAATAGCCATCAACTTCAGGGTTACGTGAAAATTGACTTGCAATCTTTGTCTGTCCCTTTGATTCAAGACCTCCAAACAATGGATCATCTTGAATCCTCAATTATTGAAGGCCTCTTAAGAGGAGCGTTTCACTATTGCTATTCTAAGCAAAATGATATAATTGCCATTAATGATTTAAGTTGGCTAAAAGCCCACTTGACAGAAGCACTGGAGATTTTAGAAAAAGAGTCTAACAATAATTCCGGTTCATATTTGTTGGATTTGAATAAGTTTTTTAACAAACCATGTAAAGGAAGTTCCCCATGCCAATAAATTCCATTCTTCGCAGCACAGAAATTACGAAAATTTTATTAGATCAAAAACTTGAGAACGGCGGCACAGCCGTAGATGCTACCATGGGAAATGGTAAGGACACCCTGTACTTGTGCCAACGGGTTCTACCAAACGGAAAGGTTTTTGCCTTTGATATACAAGAAAACGCTTTGAATAATACATTGAAACTATTGAAAAAGGAAGCTTTGGGTACTTACATTGGTTCGCAAATACATTGCATTTGTGATTCCCACGAGTATTTCGATCACTATATTTCCGAGTCGGTAGATGTATTCATGTACAACCTTGGATACTTACCAGGCAGTGATAACTCTATTATAACGAATCCCACCACCACGATTAAGTCTTTAGACTTGGCATTAACCATGTTGAAAGTGGGAGGAATCATTTCCATTATTGTTTACTATGGCCATTCCGGAGGGATGGAAGAAAAAAAAGCCTTAGAAGAGTATTTAGGAGATATTTCAAGTGAAGAGTATAAAATTTTCCAAGGCACAATGCCCTATAACGACCATTGTCCACCAATAATTTATATGATAGAAAAATCAAGACAGAAGAAACAATAATCAATTTAAAGGAGGATTATGCATGTCAAAAAAAGTTAAGTTTACGGAAACTGTTTTACGGGATGCCCATCAATCTCTATTAGCTACAAGAATGAGAACCGAGGATATGATTCCAATTTTAGAGTCCTTGGATAAGGTAGGATATCATTCTCTAGAAATGTGGGGAGGAGCTACCTTTGATTCCAGTTTAAGATACCTTGATGAAGACCCCTGGGATCGTTTGAGAAAAATCAGGAAAAACGTGAAAAATACCAAGCTTCAGATGTTGCTCCGGGGGCAAAATATTTTAGGGTATAAACATTATTCCGATGATGTTGTGGAGGAATTTGTTAAAAGAGCGATTTACAACGGTATTGATATAATAAGAAATTTCGACGCTTTAAATGATACCAGAAACCTAATAACTGCCCTGGAAACCACAAAAAAAGAAGGGGGACATGCACAGAGCTGTATTTCCTATACCCTTAGTCCCGTCCATAATATCGAGTATTATGTGAAAAAAGCCAAGCAACTAGAAGATATGGGGTCCGACTCCATTTGCATAAAAGACATGTCGGGAATCTTAACTCCCTACGTAGCCTATGACTTAGTCAAAGCTATGAAGGAAACGATCAAGATCCCGGTTCAGATGCATACGCATTACAGTAGTGGGATTGCTTCTATGACTTATTTAAAGGCAATTGAAGCCGGCGCCGATGTTGTAGACACCGCGATCTCTCCCTTAGCCCTGGGTACTTCCCAGCCTCCTACAGAACCTATGGTTGCAGCTCTACAAGGGACAGATTATGATTCCGGGTTAAACTTAAAACAACTTAGCGATGTGGCGGATTATTTCAAACCCTTAAGAGATCGATATTTAAAAGAAGGGCTCATTGACCCCAAGGTTCTGGGAGTAGATGCAAATACCTTGATATATCAAATTCCCGGAGGAATGTTATCCAACTTAATTTCCCAATTGAAAGCCCAGAAAAAAGAGGATCAACTGGATGCTGTATTAAAAGAAGTTCCAAAAGTACGAGAGGACCTCGGCTATCCTCCATTGGTTACTCCCATGAGTCAAATCGTAGGCACCCAATCGGTATTTAACGTAATTACCGGTGAACGATACAAGATGGTACCGAAGGAAGTTCGGGATTATGTGAGTGGGCTCTATGGGCAACCACCTAAACCTATGAATCCTGAAGTTATTCAAAAGATCATTGGAGACAAAGAAGTGATCACTTGTCGCCCGGCAGATAATCTCAAACCACAACTCGAAATTATTCGAGAGGAAATGAAAGAATACATGGAACAGGATGAAGATGTTTTATCCTATGCCTTATTTCCCCAGGTAGCCCTTCCTTTTTTTAAAAAACGATGGACAGAGAAGTATAAAATTGAAGGAAGTCTTTATAACGAAGAAGATAAAACCCATCCAATTTAATATCTTTGAATAACAAAGAAGCAAGAATCCAAAAACATTTGGATTCTTGCTTCTTTTAAAATTGCAAGTTTAAATATAATCGTTGCATCGGATTGATAAATAAAATGCAAAGACCGGATAAAGTAAAAACAAGACAATGTTAATTGCAAATATTGAAACCATACTTGCATAAATTCAGATTTTTCACTTGCTTTTGAAATACTTCTTGCATGTGCGCGGAAACTTTGCTATTCTAGTACTTGAGAGTAAGGATTAAACTTCAGAAGGGAGCTGAGTTTCTTGTCGAATAAGAAAAATGTTATACTGAAAACAAATCAAGCCTGGTGTAAAGGTTGTGGAATTTGCGTCGCTTTTTGCCCGGTAAAAATACTTGAGCTAAAAAAAGAGAAGATCCACGTAACAGACAAAGAAAAATGTATAAAATGCGGACTCTGTGAGTTGCGCTGTCCTGATTTTGCAATCTATTTAGAGGAGGGAAAACATGGTGAATAAAAATTTAAAGTTAATGCAAGGAAATGAAGCCTGTGTTGAGGGTGCACTTGCTGCTGGAATGAAGTTTTTTGCAGGTTATCCCATTACCCCTTCAACAGAAATTGCAGAAATATCTGCTCAACGATTGCCTCGAGTGGGGGGGAAATTCATACAGATGGAGGACGAAATTGCAGGAATGGCTGCTACTATAGGCGGTTCATTAGCTGGTTTGAAGTCTATGACTGCCACTAGTGGACCAGGATTTTCCTTAAAACAAGAAAACATTGGTTACGCTATGTTGACGGAGATCCCTTGTGTTGTTGTGGATGTGCAAAGAGGCGGTCCAAGCACGGGACTTCCCACAGCCCCTTCACAAAGCGATGTCATGCAAGCGAAATGGGGAACCCATGGGGACCACCCCGTCATAGCTCTAAGTCCAAGTTCAATCAGAGAAACTTATGACCTGACGATTCAAGCCTTCAATCTAGCAGAAAAGTATCGAACACCGGTATTTTTGATGTTGGATGAAGTTATTGGACATATGCGTGAAAAAATTGAAATTCCAGACCCTTCAGATATAGAAATTTTTAATCGGATAACCCCGGATGAGAGTGAGAAAAGCGATTATAAAGCCTATGATAATAGTTTAGAAGTTCCGAAAATGGCCGCCTTCGGTGAGGGATTTAAGTTCCATGTAACAGGACTTATGCATGATGAATTTGGTTTCCCTAAAAATGATCCTACGGTAACGGAAATTCTTATGAGTCGAATTATGGGCAAAATTGAGAACAACCTTGAAGATATACTTCTTTATGATGAGTACTATACAGAGGATATGGACTTATTAATTCTATCCTATGGGGGAACCTTTAGAAGCGTTATGAGCGCAGTACGAGAAGCTCAAAGAAGCGGTAAAAAGGTAGGGGTATTCAAAGCAAAAACCCTGTGGCCATTCCCAGAAAAAAGAGTCAAAGAGTTAAGTAAAAAAGTTGACAACATCATCGTTGCGGAAATGAATTTAGGTCAGTATTATTATGAAGTCGATCGTATTGCAAGAAATAACTGTGAAGTTTCTTTACTTGGCAAAGCAAATGGTGAGCCGATCACTCCTACAGAAGTTTTAAAAAAAATTAAGGAGGTTCTGTAAATGGCAGTAGCAAGCAAATTACTTGAGAATAATTTTCGAATGAATCGATTACCCCATATTTGGTGTCCCGGATGTGGTCATGGAATTATTATGCGTGGCATTGCAGAGGCGATCGAAAACCTAGGTTATGATAAGCAAAAAGTATGTATTATTTCAGGAATTGGATGTTCTTCCAGAGCCCCCGGCTACATGGATTTTAACACATTACACACCACCCACGGTCGAGCATTAGCTTTTGCTACCGGTGTTAAATTAGCCAATCCGGATTTAAAAGTCATCGTAGTCAGCGGAGACGGAGATGCCACAGCTATTGGTGGAAATCACTTAATTCATGCGGCGAGACGAAACATAGATATTACTACCATCGTTTTTAATAACAATATTTATGGGATGACCGGAGGACAATATTCACCAACTACGCCTCACAATGATTTGGGGACCACAGCTCCCTATGGGAACGTAGATAATGTATTTGATATATGTCGCTTAGCAGAAGGTGCTGGGGCAACTTATGTGGCTCGTGGGACCGTGTATCATGCAAAGCAACTAGAAAAAAACATTGAGAGCGCACTTGAAAATAAGGGATTTTCTTTGGTTGAGGGCGTCAGTATCTGTCCTACTTATTACGGCCGAAAAAACCGCAAAGGAGACGCCGCGGAAATGATGATCAACCTTAAAGAAACAACGTTAGATAAAAAAGTTGCTGCTAAGTTGCCCGCAGAAAAAAAGGAAGGCAAGTTGATTATCGGTGAATTTGTAAATAAGGCACAACCAGAATTTTGTGAAGAATATCATAAAATAGTAGATAAATTTACTAAGGGGGATTAAAATGACGAAACGTACAGAAATCCGATTGACAGGATCCGGAGGTCAAGGATTGATCCTTGGTGGAATTATTTTAGCAGAAGCTGCTTTATTAGATGATTTAAATGCAATTCAGTCTCAGTCCTATGGTCCTGAAGCAAGGGGCGGCGCCAGTAAAGCTGAAGTCATCATCAGTGATGAAGAAATATATTATCCCAAAATTCAAAATGCCGATGTGTTATTGTGTTTGACCAGAGAGTCCTATTGTAAATATATCCCGGACCTTAAAGATGACGGCATCCTAATCATCGACTCCGATGTGAATTTTGATAATATTGAAACCAGCTATAAAATCATTCAAATCCCTGTTATTGAAACAGCTACCCATGAAGTAGGTAAAATCATGGTCGCCAATATCGTAGCCCTAGGGGTTATTCAAGAAGCAACCCAAGTGGTAAGCAAGAAAAGCCTTGAAGAGGCGGTGCTAAAGAGAGTACCACCGGGCACACAGGATTTAAACCGTCTAGCTTTGCAAGAAGGATATAAGTTAGTTTCCAGCCAATCTAAGTAATTTTATGATATAATTATTATGAAATAAAAATCTATAAATGGCGGGATGGAAAATAATATGGTAGATAAAAAAAAAGATTTGATCAATCAAATTAAAAGAGAATTTTCTCAACTAAGCAAAGGACAAAAATTGATCGCGGAATACATTATTAGCAATTATGACAAAGCAGCTTTTATGACAGCTTCTAAAATTGGCCAAACCGTAGGGGTTAGTGAATCAACTGTAGTGCGTTTTGCTAATACTTTAGGTTTTGAAGGCTACCCTCAACTACAAAGAGCCTTACAGGAGATCATAAAAACTAAACTCACAACGGTGCAAAGAGTTGAGATGGGTACGCAGTATACCAATGAAGGCGATATTATTCGAAAAGTTTTGCGTTCAGATATGGATAATATCAACTATACTTTAGAAAATATCGATTATGATGTCTTTCAAAAAGTGATTAATGAAATATTTTTGGCGGATAAAATTTATATTGTAGGTCTTCGAAGTTCCACTGCCCTAGCCGAGTACTTTGGATTTTACTTAAATATGATTTTAGACAACGTTCGAATTGTCGGCTACGGGGTCAGCGATATTTTTGAGCAGACCCTAAGGGTGACAGAAAATGACTTAGTCATTGGAATAAGCTTTCCTCGGTACTCGAATCGAACCATCGAAGCCTTAAGATACATCAAAGAACAAAATGTAAAAATTATTGGAATTACTGATACTGTCCAATCACCGTTAAATGAGATTTGTAATTACACTTTGACCGCAAAGAGTAATATGGCTTCATTTGTAGACTCCCTTGTAGCACCATTAAGTTTAATCAATGCTATTATTGTTGCTGTCGGTATGCGAGAAAAAGATGAGATCACAGAGTACTTTAATAAACTGGAAAACATCTGGGAAAGATACAACATTTATAACAACAAGCGGGGAGAATAAATTGATTTTACAAAGAACTTGGAAATGAGTAAATTTCTAGGTTCTTTTTTTTATAAAAATACTGAATAACTTGTTAGTATCAACAATTTAATGTATAATTTATATTGGATAGAAAAAATATTGATATAGCATCAGGATCAAGGAGGCATCTATGAACAGTATATCCGTAGCAATCGATGGTCCGGCAGGTGCGGGCAAAAGTACGGTAGCTAAAGAAGTAGCAAAAAGAATGGATCTGCTATACATTGATACAGGGGCAATGTATCGTGCGGTAACTTTTCTAGTCATGAACGAAGGGATAGATCCCAACCAGGAACAGGAGATTATTCGTATTGCTAATAACACATCTTTTAATTTTTCTAAAGATGGCAGTCAAATTTTTGTAAATGGAGAAAACCGAACAAAGGAAATACGTAGTCCAAAAGTCAGCGAGAACGTATCCTTAGTTTCAAAAATAGGAGCCCTAAGGGAAGTTCTTGTGAAAGCTCAACGGAAATTAGCTGAAAATCACAATGTAATAATGGATGGAAGAGATATCGGAACCCATGTCTTGCCAGAGGCAGATTTAAAAGTGTTCTTAACCGCTTCTGTAGACGAGCGTGCAAGAAGAAGGTTCGAAGAACTTTTGGAAACGGATGAAGAAACTTCAATCTCTTTCGAGGAAGTCAAAGAGAACATCCTTTTAAGAGACAACATCGACTCTACTCGAGAACAGGCACCCTTGATTAAAGCACAGGATGCCCATGAAATTGACACAACCAAATTATCTACAACAGAAGTTATTGAAGAAGTTATAAGTTTAATCAGAAAAGTCCAAGCCTAGGTTGGATGCTGATTGATGTATATAGGAGGTAGATATGCTGATTAAAGTTGCGAGGAACTCTGGTTTTTGCTTTGGTGTTGAAAAAGCCGTAAACAAGGCCTTCGATGCTACACAAAAGAATCAGGAAAATATATATTCCCTTGGTCCGATTATTCACAATAAGCAGGTCATCGGAAAACTTTCGGAAACTGGACTGGATGTTGTTAATACCATTGAAGAAATTCAAAGAGGTACTATAATCATACGATCTCATGGAGTGGGTAAGAATATTTACGAGCAGGCGAAAACAAAAGCTCTAGAGATCATTGATACCACCTGTCCCTTTGTTCGAAGGATACAGAATATCGTTAAGGATTACTATCATAAGGGGTATAAAATTGCGGTCATCGGAGATCCTAAACATCCTGAAGTCATTGGTATAAACGGATGGTGCGATAATCAAGCTTTAATTGTTCAAAATGAATCGGATCTTCCGAAGGACATGGATCACTTTCAAAAGCTATGCATTGTTGTCCAAACCACAATGCCAATTTCCCGCTTTGAAACCTTAAGTGAACAACTCAGCCAGCGGGCAGAACATGTGGAGAAATTTGACACTACTTGTTTTGCAACCAAGGAAAGGCAAGAATCTGCTAAAGAATTGGCTCTTGAGGTGGATGCGATGGTAGTAATCGGGGGGTATAATAGCTCGAATACACAAAAGCTTGTAGAAATTTGTAAAGGAATTCGTCCCAATAGCACTTTTCATATTGAAACCGCCGCAGCCCTAAGTCCTGAAGATTTTCATGGATTTAAATCTGTGGGCATCACCGCGGGAGCTTCGACACCGGAATGGATTATTCAAGATGTTATCAAATACTTAAACAATTTAAATAAATTTAATAATTAGGAGGTTTTTTACATTGAACAACTCAAATGAAAACAATGGAACTAATGAAAACATGGAAAACTTTATGGAAGAGATTGAAAAGTCAATGAACAAATTTTACCCCGGGGATATTGTTACCGGAACTGTTATGGATATTAATGAAACGGAAGTTGTATTAAACTTAGGTTATAAATCCGATGGCATTATTCCCAAGGAAGAGTTATCCAATGATGCATCCGTAAGTCCAAAAGACTTTCTGGAAATAGGTGAGACCGTTGAAGTTTACATTATTAAACTGGATGACGGCGAAGGTAACGTTTTAGTATCCAAAAAGCGAGTAGACGCTGAAAAAGGTTGGGAAGTCTTAGAAGAAGCTTACCAAAATGAAAAGACTGTAGAAGTAGAGGTTCAAAGTGAAGTTAAAGGTGGACTTATCGGTTATAGTAGCGGGATCCGTTGCTTCATACCTGCAAGTCATATTTCCGATCGATACACGAAGGACCTTTCTCAATTTGTAGGAAACACTTATGATGCTCAGATTATTGATTTTGATAAAAGAAGAAATAAAGCGGTGCTTTCAAGGAAAAACTTACTATTAGCCGAAAGAAACAAACAAAAAGAAGCCTTAATGGAGGAATTGGAAGTAGGTAAGACCTTCAAAGGAAAAGTCACCCAAATTAAAGATTTCGGAGTCTTTGTAGACTTAGGAGGAATGGACGGCTTGCTCCATATTTCAGAAATGTCTTGGGGAAAAATCGACAATCCTTCAGAGCTGTATTCTGTAGGGGATGAGGTAGAGGTCCAGGTTATAGCTGTTGACAAAGAAAGGGAACGAATCTCTTTAAGTAAAAAACATTTGACGGAGAATCCTTGGGCTGATATTGATACGAAATACAGCAAAGGGGATGTCGTAGAAGGAAAAGTTGTAAAACTGTTAGACTTTGGTGTTTTTGTTGAGCTTGAACCCGGAGTTGACGGTCTGGTTCATGTTTCGGAAATCAGTAATCAACATGTGAAAAAGCCTTCTGATGTACTTAGTGTTGGAGATAATATCACTGTGGAGGTTTTAAGTGTAGACAAGGAAAATAAACGGATCAGCCTAAGCATGAAAGCATTAATCGAAGATGAAAAAGAAACAGAAAAAGAAACAGAAGAAGAAAGCAAAAAAGAAAAATCTCAAGACCAAGAACCGAAAGAGTACAGTGTGAATGATGAACAGGTTACCTTAGGTGACATTTTCAAACACAGTAGTGAAAACAGTGAAGAAAACGAAGAGTCGTAACGACTCTTTGTTTTTTAACCGAACAAAATTCAGAAGTGGAGAGAGCGAATTGAGTACTTATGATAACTTTAAATCTAAAATATATCAGCTAACCGGTATAAATTTATCCAGCTATAAAGAACGCCAAATGAAGCGACGAATAGAATCTTTAATGAAAAGAAATGAGTTTACTTCTTTTGATGAGTATTATCGTGGTCTGGAAAGGAACAAAGAACGCTATGAAGAGTTTATAAATTATTTAACTATTAACGTTTCCGAGTTCTACCGAAATCCTTCTCAATGGGAGGTTTTAGAAAAAGAGGTTATTCCTTCCCTGCTAAAAAAAAGTACAAACTTAAAAATTTGGAGTGCAGCTTGTTCCACTGGGGAAGAGCCTTATTCCCTTGTAATGTTGTTGAGTAAATTTATGCCTTTAAATAAAATCAATATTATAGCTACCGACATCGACAAAATGGCTATTGAAAGAGCAAAAACCGGATTGTACTCAAAGAAAAGTTTGACCAACTTACCTCCAAAATTTGTACAGGATTTTTTCACACCTCGGGGAGAGGATTATCAAATTAAAGATGCCGTGAAATCGAGGGTATCCTTTAAATCAATGAACCTTTTGGAAGATACTTATCCCTCTGGTTGTGACCTTATTATATGCAGAAATGTGATGATCTATTTTACCGAGGAGACGAAAAGTGCAATGTACCATAAGTTTCATAATGCCTTAAAACCCCACGGCGTTTTATTTGTAGGAGGTACTGAACAGATTATTTTGCCGAATCGCTACAATTTAGCCCCAGTAAAAACATTTTTCTATAAGAAAGTTTCTATTTAGATGCTTGTTATTAAAACAAATCAACTAATATATAATAAAGGTGGTTGCTTATGGATGGAAAACAATTTCTTCAATATTTAAGTCAAACTTCCGGTGTCTCGGGACATGAGGAAGAACTAACGGCATTGGTGGACCGTTTTTTTAAACCTTATGCTGATTCGATTACAACCGATACCCTAGGAAATATTATTGTGTTGAAAAAAGGACGGAAGTCAACAGGGAAAATAATGTTTGCAGCCCACTTAGATGAGATTGGTTTGATGGTTAAAAAAATCGATGAGAAAGGGTATCTACATATGACCAGCATCGGCGGTTTTGATCAAAGAGTTCTTCCTTGCCAGGAAGTAACCGTACACGGAAAGGAAGAACTCTTCGGAGTCATCGGAATGCTCCCCCCCCATATCACCGGCGGCAAACAAGAGGACTCTGTTAAGATGGAAGACCTTTTAATCGATGTGGGTTATTCTAAACAAGAGCTTAAGGATTTAGTCTCCATTGGTGACATTGTTACCGTTAATCGATCTATTCAAAACCTAAAAAATAATCAAATCGCCGGAAAGGCTTTGGACGACCGTGCCGGAGTCGTGGCTTTGTATGAAGGGATCAAGCTTTTGCAGGATCAAATTCACGATATGGATGTATACTTTGTCCTGACGGTACAGGAAGAGGTTGGTACAAGAGGGGCTGTAACCTCTACCTATGGCATCAACCCCGATGTTGGACTTGCCGTAGATGTAGGTTTTGGACGAACCCCGGAATTGAATGCCCATGATACCCTGGAACTTTCAAAGGGACCTGGAATACTCATCGGTGCAAATGCTCATCCAAATGTTTTTAAAAGCCTGAAGGACACAGCGAAAAAAAATCATATTGACTATCAAATTGAAGTGGCTCCAGGACCTACCGGCACTGACGCCTGGCCCATGCAAATCAGTGGCTCCGGTGTGGCGACCGGTGTGCTTTCCATTCCTCTTAGGTATATGCATACTTCCGTAGAGACCATAAACTGGCAAGACGTCGAAACCACTGGACAGTTATTGTCTCATTTCGTAATGTACTTTAATTCTAAGGAAATGGAGGACTTCTTATGCTACTAAAGGATCTTTGTGAATTAAAAGGTGTCGCTGGCAACGAAAAAGTAGTTCGGGATTATATCAAAAAAAATATGGAAGATGCAGGTAAAAAGCCTACTATTGACCGTATGGGCAATCTGATAGTGAAAAACGGAGTCAAGTCCGATATTCATCTTGGAGTTACCGCCCACATGGATGAAGTAGGTTTAATGGTAAAAGGTATCGATGACAGCGGTTTAATCCGCTTCACCAATGTCGGTGGACTGGATCCTAGGATATTGGTCTCCAAGGTTGTTGAAATCGGGGATGAAAATATTCCCGGCGTGATTGGTGCAAAACCAATACATATGCAAAAACCAGCAGAGCGCAAGAAAGCTTTTTCTGTAGACCAGTTATATATTGATATCGGAGCAAACTCAAAAAAAGAAACGGAACAATCCGTATCCCTAGGGGATTATATTAACTTTACCAGCCCATACCAACCTTTTGGAAATCATAAAGTGAAGGCTAAGGCTCTGGATAACCGGGTAGGATGTTTTATGGTTATGGAACTGATAAAAATGGATTTACCCATAGAAATCACCGGTATCTTTACCGTACAAGAAGAACTAGGCCTTAGAGGATCACAAGTTGCCGCAAATAACCTGGACGCGGATTTAGTTTTAGTATTAGAAGGGACCACTTGCGGAGATTTAACGGATGTGGAAGAACATCTCCAAACCACGGAGCTTGGTAAAGGGCCGGCCATTTCTTTAATGGATCGCACTTCTATCTATCAGCGCAAACTGGTTGACAAGCTAACCGCCATAGCCGATGAAAATCAGATTCTATGGCAATATCGCAGAAATTCCTTCGGCGGAAATGATGCCGGGAGGTTCCAACATAGTAAAGAGGGGACCCCTTGTTTGTCAGTAGCTACTCCCTGTCGCTATATTCATTCTCCCGTTTCTGTAATGGATGAAAGGGATTTTGAGGGGATGAAAAAATTATTAACATTATTTATCAAAGAACTTTCTAAAGGAGGCTTATTATAATGGAAAAGTTAAATGTAACAACCCTTGACACCTTACTCTCCACTTACGGCCCATCCGGTAATGAAGAAGCGGTACGGGAGTTGATTAAATCAGAGATCAAAGATTATGTTGATGAACTACATGTAGATGCATTAGGAAATTTAATTGCTCGAAAAAAAGGACAAGGAAAAAAGATCATGTTGGCTGGACACATGGATCAAATAGGGCTGATGGTCACATATATTGACAAAGAAGGTTTCATGCGCTTTACAAATGTAGGGGGTATTTCTCCGACGATCTCCCTATCCCAAAGGGTCGTTTTTGAAAATGGTACCATTGGCGTTATTGGTAGTGAGCATCTGGAAAGCTTGAAGGATTTAAAGCTTGATAAAATGTATATTGATATCGGTGCGAACTCCAAGCAAGAAGCAGAAGAACTCGTGAACATCGGAGATGTTTGTGGATACTTTGAACCACCGGTTATCGATGACCAAAAGGTGATATCCCCCAGTCTGGATGATCGTATTGGATGCTACATCATGATGGAGACAATTAAAAACTTAAAGGACTCCGTAAATGATCTGTTCTTTGTATTTACAGTTCAGGAAGAACTTGGCTTGCGGGGAGCAAAGACCGCCGCTTATCGAGTAGAGCCAGACATCGGTATTGCTTATGATGTCACCATGACCGGAGATACTCCTAAAGCTCGGACCATGGCACTGAAGATGGGAGAGGGCTTTGCTATAAAAGCAAAGGACAACTCTATGATCAGTCATCCCGGCTTAAAAAACTATTTAATTGAGGAAGCCAAAAAGCAAGAAGTGGATTATCAAATAGAAGTCTTGGAATTTGGTGGGACGGATTCCGGTGCTATTCAT
This sequence comes from Isachenkonia alkalipeptolytica, assembly GCF_009910325.1. NCBI lineage: Bacteria > Bacillati > Bacillota > Clostridia > Eubacteriales > Clostridiaceae > Isachenkonia > Isachenkonia alkalipeptolytica. The sequence continues at coordinate 37,930 of NZ_SUMG01000011.1, read as the reverse complement.
TTATCTAAAGAAGGTGTGCCTTCCAGTGTGCTTTCTATTCCAACAAGATACATTCACAGTACCTGTGAAATGGTTTCTGTTAAGGATGTTCTTGGAGCCATTAACTACAGTACGAAACTCTTATCTACAGATTTTAATTTTTAATCCAGAGACCCTATGAAACTAAAGACAGAGAATAGAGGAAAAAACTAATAATTAAACAAATAATTATATGAAATATAAAAATAACGCTTTCACCCTATTCATACTGGGTAAAAGCGTTATTTTAAATTTATTTTCGTAATTGAAAAATATCCAAACTTGTATTAAACGGTTTTACCAGGGTAATGCTCTAATCCAGCTTTAAGAACTTCCATTGCTCTTTTTAAATCGTCTTCCTTAAGTACATAAGCAATTCTTGCCTCATCTTTACCAAGACCTGGAGTGGAGTAAAATCCTTCTGCCGGTGCCAACATTACCGTATCTCCATCTAGTTCAAACTCTTGTAGTAACCAAGTTACAAATTTTTCTGCATCATCCACAGGGAGCTTTGCATTAACATAAAAAGCACCGGTAGGGCTTTTGCAGAAAACCCCTGGCATATTATTTAGAGCCTCCATCATTATATTTCTTCTACGGTCATACTCTTTGTTAACATTTTTAAAATAAGATTGATCAGTTTTATATAGAGCTGTAGCTCCGACTTGTTCTAAAGTAGCCACGCAAAGTCGTCCTTGGGCAAGTTTTAAAATTTGTGCAATCAGTTCTTTGTTTTTTGATGCCACAGAACCGATCCGTGCACCACAAGCACTATATCGTTTAGAAACACTATCCACAATAATTACTCGATCTTGAATATCTTTCATGTTTCCAAAGCTGGTAAATTCTAGACCATCATAGACGAACTCTCTATATACCTCATCGGCAATAATGAACAGGTTATACTCTTTAGCTAAGCTCGATAACATTTCAACCTCTTCCTTAGTATAAACGACGCCAGTGGGATTTCCAGGATTGGAAAGCATAATAGCCTTGGTCTTTGGCTTAATAAGTTCTTCAATAGTTTCACGGTTCGGTAGATGAAAACCATCTTCCGCACTGGTTGTAATCGGTGAAACCTTTACATCTACCGCAGAGGTGAAACCGTTATAATTTGTATAAAAAGGTTCAGGTACCAATACCTCATCACCGTGGTCCATTGTAGCTATTACTGAAAATAAAAGAGCTTCAGAACCACCATTGGTAATGATAATCTCATCTTTTTCATAATGCATGTCATATTTTTTATAGTAATCAATCATTGCTTCAATCAGTTCAGGTAATCCTTCCGAAAAACTATAAGCAATTACCTTTTGATCAAAATTTCGTATGGATTCCATAAAGGATTTTGGTGTTTCAATGTCCGGTTGTCCGATGTTTAAGTGGAAAACTTTTTTCCCTTCCGCCTTTGCTTTTGTGGCATATGGTACCAACTTACGAATCGGTGACTCTTGCATAGATGTAATTCTTGATGATAATTGCATGTTCATCCCTCCCAGTAATTTGTTAATTCATAAACCTCACAACTCTATCATAACATGATTATAATAAAAATCCTAGTATAATTAAGGTGGGATTTTATACAAGAGAAGGGATAATCGGTGGATGTCTTTCTTTAGCAAAAGGAGTATATTAACACTCCATTCAGGGTCATTTTACTCTTGTACGTAATAAAACCATTTATGATTTTCCAAGGGATTTATGTTATAATTGTTAGATGAAATTAACAATAGTACTAGATTCTAAGGAGGATTTTAATTGAAAAGAAACACAACAAAAGAACCATCCATTTCAAATATAAATGAAATTATCAACAGCCTGAAGGAAAACAACCGATTTCATGAGATTGAAACCGGTGAGGAAAGAAATTATTTAATTGAAACCTACGGTTGTCAAATGAATGAGCACGACTCGGAGAAGTTAGAAGGCTTTTTAACTCAAATGGGTTATGAGAAAACGAATTCCCGAGAAAGTGCAGATTTAATCATTTTTAACACTTGCTGCGTTAGAGAAAATGCAGAACTGAAGGTATATGGTAAGCTCGGAGCTTTAAAGCACTTAAAAAAAAGACACAAGGACTTAATCATTGCAGTATGCGGTTGTATGATGCAGCAGGAACATGTGGTAAAATACATCCAAAAAACCTATCCCCATGTGGATCTGATTTTCGGAACCCATAATCTTCATAACTTTCCCTCCTTGCTGGAAAAAACACTGAATAATAAAGAGGCGATCGTAGACGTTTGGGATCAAGAGGGAGAAGTCATTGAAGGCCTCCCGGTTAATCGGCGATATGGAATCAAGTCCTACGTTAATATTATGTATGGCTGCAACAATTTTTGTTCCTATTGTATCGTCCCCTATACCCGGGGAAGAGAGAGGAGTCGAAAAGTAAGTGATATTCTTGTGGAAATCAAAGACCTGATTTCTAAAGGAAGTAAGGAAGTAATGCTCCTTGGACAAAATGTCAATTCCTATGGTAAAACCTTAGAGAGGGAAGTGGACTTTTCGGATTTACTGGAAGAAGTTGTGAAAATCCAAGGGATTGAACGCATACGATTTATGACCTCTCATCCTAAGGATTTATCAGATAAGTTGATTGATACCATGGCAAAGCATTCTAAAATATGTAATCACATACATCTACCCCTTCAGGCCGGTAGTAATAAAGTATTAAAAGAGATGAATCGTAAGTATACCCAGGAAGACTATTTAACTATTGTTCAAAAAGTTCGGAAGAAGATCCCTGGAATTGCCATAACCACTGATATTATCATCGGTTTTCCCAATGAATCCCCCGAAGACTTTCAAGAGACCTTAAAGGTTGCAAAATTTGCTGAGTTTGATTCCGCGTTTACTTTTCTCTACTCCATTCGTGAAGGTACCCCGGCGGCATCCAAGGAGTGGCAAGTACCGGAGGAAATAAAAAAAGAACGCTTCCAGGCCTTGAAAAATCTTATTGACAGCACGGCTTATCAAAATAACCAAAGATATTTAAACCGGAAAGTTTCGGTTCTTGTTGAGGGAACTAGTAAAAAGAACGATAAGGTTTTAACCGGACGTACAGAAACAAGTAAAACAGTAAATTTCCCAGGAGATCAAACCCTAATCGGAGAGATTTTAACCGTGAAAATCACCGCGGCGAAAACCTATTCTTTCGATGGAGTTATTATCTAATGACGATTTCAACAAAAATTTTCAACTGTACCGGTAAGGAGGTCTTTCTATTTTGAAAAAACTTACACCCATGATGAAACAATACCTCGACTTAAAAGAACAATACCCCGATTCTCTTCTGTTTTTTAGACTGGGGGATTTTTACGAATTGTTTTTTGAAGATGCAATAACCGCTGCAAGGGAATTAGAAATCACACTAACCGCAAGGGATTGTGGTCAAGAGGAAAAAGCCGCTATGTGCGGTGTTCCTTATCATTCTGTAAGTAACTACCTGGACCGCCTAGTGGAAAAAGGATACAAGATCGCCATTTGCGAACAAATGGAAGATCCTTCCGAGGCGAAAGGGATTGTGAAACGGGATGTTGTCAGAGTAATTACCCCGGGCACTTTAATCGATACGAACCTGCTGGAAGAAAAGGAAAACAATTATTTATTAGCTTTATATAGTAATCAGGAAGGTTTTGGGCTTTCCTATACAGATATCTCCACCGGAGAATTTTATACCACCCATTATCCCGGAAAGGATAATATTACTCTACAGTCCATTAAAGATGAACTCGGAAAAATTGCTCCTAAAGAGATTATCTACTCCTTTTATGGAAAAGAAAGCTATGGGAAAAATCTTCTAGAATATATGAGGACTTTAAACATCCACGCCGAAACCATTGATGAATGGAACCTTGATCTCAATGGCGTTGAAAAGAGATTAAAGACCCACTTTCAAGTTGAAAACATCGAAAGTCTGGGGCTGATTGACAATCCCCTCGAAACCATGGCTTCGGGAATTTTAATCGATTATCTGCAACGTACACAAAAGAGAAGCCTAAAGCATATCAACCATATTGACTTTTATGGACACCGGGATACCATGCTCTTAGATGCCAATACCAGAAGAAATCTAGAACTGACTCATTCGATGCAGCATAAAGGAAAGAAGGGTAGCCTTCTCTGGGTTCTAGATAAAACCGTTACGGCTATGGGCGGTCGAATGCTTCGTAAATGGATAGAAGAACCTCTGATAGATCACAAAACTATCACTAAGCGGCTAAATACCGTGGATTATTTTAAGGAAGCCTTACTTTCCCGAGAAGAACTGGTAGAAGCCTTAAAACATATTTATGATTTAGAACGTTTAACCTCTAAAATCGGATATGACAGCGCAAATCCCCGGGATTTAATTTCACTGAAAAACTCCATCACTTATCTTCCTGTAATTAAAGAAATTTTAATCCAAAGTCAAGACCAGCTTTTATTAGAACTTTTGGAAGATCTGGACCTATTGGAAAATATCAAAGAGTTGATAGAAAGCAGCATTTTGGAAGAGCCATCCGTCGGTCTTAAAGATGGAAAGATTATTAAAGCAAGTTATGATCCCCAGGTTAAAGAGCTTCGAGAACTGGCTAGTGATGGACATCACTGGATGACTCGGCTGGAAGAACAGGAGAAACAGCGAACAGGTATCAAATCCTTAAAAGTTAAATATAATAAAATATTTGGCTATTTTATAGATGTAACCCGCTCAAACTTGGATTTAGTGCCAGAGGATTACATCAGAAAACAAACCCTAGCCAACAGCGAACGCTACATTACTCCGGAGCTAAAGGAAATGGAGTCCAAAATTCTAGGAGCTGAGGAAAAGATTATTGCCCTGGAACATCAGTTGTTTTTACAAGTTCGAGAACAAATCAAGAAACATACCCATAGAATACAAAAAACAGCAAAAGTAGTTGCGGGTATCGACGTTCTAAACGCTTTCGCTCAGGTGGCCTACGAAAATGACTACCACAAACCTGAAATCTCAGTGGGGGATAAGATTCATATCGCAGAAGGACGCCATCCCGTTGTGGAAAAAATGCTGGTGGAGGAGAATTTCATCCCTAACGATACCTTTCTTAACAATAAGGATGAGGCGATCTCCATCATCACCGGGCCGAATATGGCAGGAAAATCCACTTACATGCGACAAGTTGCATTGATTTCTTTAATGACTCAAATCGGCAGTTTCGTTCCTGCAAAAAATGCATCCATCAGTATTGTCGATCGGATTTTCACCCGGGTGGGGGCAAGTGACGACCTTTCCCAGGGGAAAAGTACTTTTATGGTGGAAATGACGGAGATGGCCCACATTTTAAATAATGCCACAGAAAAGAGTCTGTTAATTCTTGATGAAATTGGCCGTGGCACCAGTACCTTCGATGGACTCAGTATCGCTTGGGCAATTGTAGAGGAAATCAGCAAAAATCTTAAAGCGAAAACCTTGTTTTCCACTCATTACCATGAGCTTACAGCCTTAGGAAGCAACTTAACTAATGTCCAAAACTATCAATTCACCGTAAAGGAAGAAGGCGATGATATTATCTTTCTTCGAAAGGTGCTAAAAGGGAATGCAGATAAAAGCTACGGTATACAAGTGGCAAAACTTGCCGGACTCCCGGTAAAGGTAATCAATAATGCCAACGGTATTTTGCATTCCTTAGAGAATAATAAAAAGAAACCTAAAGTCCTAGAAGACCAGGTTCAAATTTCAAAGGAAAAAGTACAGGATGGACTGAGCATAAGGGAACAAAGGGAAGAGACCCACCAGGTTGCTAAAGGTCGCAATCCGGAACAGAAACAACTGGATTTTCATGCCTATTATGAACGACAGTTAATTGATGAGGTAAAATCCGTAAATTTAGTGGAGACCACGCCCTTAGATGCTCTAAATTACTTATACAACTTGCAAAGTCAATTAAAAAATATGACTGAGGAGAATCAACATGGCAAGAAAAGTAAAAATGCTCGATGAAATAACCATCAACCAAATAGCGGCAGGAGAGGTTATTCAGGGGCCTTATTCGGTAATTAAGGAACTGGTAGAAAACGCCATAGATGCCCATGCAACAAAAATTTTTGTGGAAATTAAAAATGGCGGCAAATCCTATATTCGTATTACTGACAACGGTATGGGAATTGATCCGGAGGATATTGAAATGGTCTTTGAACGACACAGCACTTCGAAGATTAATGAAATTGAGGACCTTGATTCATTAAACACCCTGGGATTTCGAGGGGAAGCTTTAGCCAGTATTGCCTCAGTATCTCAAATCGAGGTGACTTCCAAAACAAAAGGGAAGGATACTGGTATCTCCCTAGAATTATCCGGCGGTGAAATCCTTTCGAAAAAAGAAGTCAGTGCTACCCAAGGAACAACAATCATTATCAGGAATTTGTTTTTCAACACTCCAGCCCGACGAAAATTCATGAAAAGTGTGAAGGCGGAAACCACAAAAATTAACGAAGTCATAACGCGGTTGGCCATCAGCAAATCTGATATTTCCTTTCGTTATGTTAACAATAACAATCTTATGTTTACCACTCCCGGGGATAATAATCTTTCCAAAGTATTATTATCCATTTTTCCAAAGGATTTATATCAAAATATGATTTATTTACCTCCTACTGAAGAAATACCCTATAAAATTTCAGGCTTTATCAGTCAACCCATGTATGGCCGAGGAAACCGTAACCTTGAAATCTTTTTTGTAAACAATCGCCTGGTAAAAAGCCAAAGTCTTTCTAAAGCATTGGAGAAAGCTTATGAAAATAAGCTTATGATTCATCGGTTCCCCATATGTGTTTTAAATATTGAAGTTCCTCCTGGAGAAATCGATGTCAACATTCACCCCTCAAAAACAGAGGTCAAATTCTATGAGGAAAAAAAGGTTGAAAATTTTTTAATGGACCGGATAACCGAAGTCCTTACCAAAGGAACTAAAATTGTGCATCCCAATATACAACAAGCACATAGCGATAATGAGCGTAGACCAATAGTTTCTCCTCAAAGGGAAAATGTTGACATTTCTAATAAGCACCAACCCAACATGGGTCTTTCTTCAAAAGTGGATTTACCCAACGACCAAGGAGGGACTGTTTATACAAGAGAACCTACCGGAAAAGATTTAAAACCGAGAACACCAATTACCTATAAAAACTCCTCTACATCCAGCAGCAGTTTAGAAGGGAGACTTAATAATAAACTGCAACAGGATCAAAAGCAAAACGAAGAAGAAGTTCAAGAGTCTATACTAGCTGTAAAGGAAGATCATTTACCCTTTAGCATTGATCCGACTCAGGGTTTTCATATTCTCGGACAGGTTTTTCAGTCCTATATTTTATTTGAGTCTCAAAAAACCCTTTTCTTAGTGGACCAGCATGCTGCCCATGAAAGAATTCTGTTTGACCAACTATATGAAGATGCAAAAGAAAAGCGTATTATTCGACAGCGTTTATTAAAGCCGGAATCTATCCGTCTTAGTCCCGAGGATTATTCACTTTTTGAGGATCATCATAAAACATTTGAAGAAGCCGGATTTACTATAGAAAGCTTTGGTAAAGATACTTTAATTATCCGTGAAGTTCCCTTAGCTCTAGGGCGACCCAAAGACAGTTCTTTTATTATAGATATTATCGATGCTATTCGTGAAAGAAAATCGACAGAGGATGAAAAAACTTTAGTCATTCAAAAAGCCTGTAAAAATGCAATCAAAGCAAATAGAAAGTTTTCTCAAGTTGAGATTCAAGAACTTTTGTATAAATTACAAAAAACAACGCCACCTTTACATTGTCCCCATGGCAGACCGATCTTACTGAAGCTTGAGGAGAGAGAGTTAGCAAAATTTTTCAAACGAATAACTTAGTCAGGAGTGAAATTCCTTGAAGAAACATGTGATATTCATTGTAGGCCCAACTGCTGTTGGAAAAACAAGCTTAACCATTGAATTAGCTAAAGCCTTGGATGGAGAAGTAATATATGCAGATTCCATGCAAATCTATAAAGAAATGAATATTGGAACTGCAAAACCGAGTAAACAGGAACAAGAGGGGATCCCCCATTATATGATAGATGAAATCTTTCCCGATGAGGATTTTTCTGTTGCAGACTTTGAGGTCCGAGCAAAACAACATATTCAAGAGATTTTAAGCCGCGGGAAAACTCCCATTGTCAGTGGTGGTACTGGGCTTTATGTTAATGCCCTGCTTTACGATATGGATTTTGGTAAGTCCGTTTCTAATCCATCTTTTCGAAATACCCTGAAAGAAGAAAGTGAGCTCTACGGTAAAGACTATATTTATCAAAAATTGCAAAAAGTTGATCCTAAAGCGGCAGAAAAGATTCATCCCAATAACTTAGTGAAAGTCATCAGGGCTCTGGAAATCAACTACGAAACCGGAGAAAATCTCGGAGATTTTAAAGAAGATTTACAATTAACGTCAGAGTTTCAGCCGATTCTAATTGGTCTTAACCGAAAACGGAAAAACTTATATGAGCGGATTAACCTTCGGGTGGATATAATGATAGAAGAAGGCTTGGTAAAAGAAGTGAAGAGGCTCTTGGAAAAAGGATATTCAAAAGAGCTAAAAGCTTTTAAAGGTTTGGGCTATAAAGAAATTATACGTTACCTGAACGGAGAAAATACATTACACGACGCTATTCGGATTTTAAAAAAGAATACAAGGCGCTATGCTAAGCGTCAAATCACATGGTTTAAAAGATATGACTTCATCAAGTGGTTTTTAGTTGACCGTTATGAAAAGGAAGAGGTCCTTCTTAATGAGGTTCTTGGTTATATTGAAAAGAAAAATAAGGAGGGTATTTATGACTAGGATCGAAGGGTTGTTATTATCAGAGTATAAGATTTCTCAAGAAACCTTCCATCTTGGAGAAGCCGTAGAGAAAAATCTTAAACAAAGCTTTGATCAAATTGAAAAAATTAAGGAGTACAACTTCTATAAAGTATTGTTAGCTATGAAAAAAGTAGGACTCAGTGATCAACATTTTAACTGGACTACGGGCTATGGATACAGTGATTTAGGAAGAGAAAAAATTGATGCCTTGTATGCCGAAGTATTTAAGACAGAGGATGCCATTGTTCGCTCTAGTTTTGCAAATGGTACCCATGTGTTGGGTCTATGTCTAAAGAGTCTGTTAAAGCAAGGAGATGGCCTTGTATCCGTTACAGGTAAACCCTATGATACCCTGGATGAAATAATCGGTTTAAAGGGGGATTATCAAAAGAGTTTAATGAATCAAGGCATCGATTATCAGGAAATCTCATTTCTACAAGATGGGTCCCTGGATTTTAAAGAAATTGAAAAAACCCTTGAAGAGAATCCTAATATCAAAATGATCTATGTGCAACGATCTACAGGATATCATTTCCGACAAGCACTAACGATTGAGAATATAAAAAAAGTGGTTACGCTCGTGAAGTCTATTAATCCTTCAGTTATCTGTATGGTGGATAATTGTTACGGTGAGTTTTTAGAGCGAAGGGAGCCTACGGAAGTAGGGGTGGATCTGTTAGCCGGTTCCCTCATCAAAAATCCTGGAGGCGGCATTGCCTTATCCGGTGGCTATATTGCAGGAAAAGAGACCTTAATCAAACTGATAGCCCAGGAACACACAATGCCTGGAATTGAACGGGAATGCGGCTTAACCTTTGGACAATCCCGTTCCCTGTTTCAAGGACTGTTTCTAGCCCCTAATACTGTATCACAAGCAATTAAATCCGCAGTTTTTTGTGGGGCCTTATTTCAAAAAGCCGGTTACGAGGTTAAGCCCGATCCATTACAGGAACGCAGTGATATCATTCAATCGATCCGTTTAGGATCTAGAGAAAAAGTACTAGCCTTTTGTGAAGCTATTCAAGAGGTTGCTCCTGTGGATGCCTTTGTAAAGCCTGAACCATGGGATATGCCGGGCTACAGTCACAAAATCATCATGGCGGCGGGAACCTTTATTCAAGGTTCTTCGATTGAGCTTAGTGCCGATGCACCAATTAAAGAACCGTACATCGTCTACTTCCAAGGAGGCTTAGACTATGCTCACGGGAAAATCGGAGCTTTAAAAGCTTTAGAAAACCTTAAAAAATAAAAACTTCCCCTTATAATTCCTTAGTAAATGTCAAAGAATTATAAGGGGAAGTTTTACCATCAGTTCATGTTTTTACTGTAGTATCTTTTGTTCATTGGCTAAACAGTTTTTCGATAAACTCCAACAACAAGGCCTAAAATAGTGGCTTCTGAGGTATAAATCGGATCCATGTTTTTATTCTCCGGTTGTAGGCGAATTTGGTCTTGCTCTTTGTAAAATCGTTTAACCGTGGCTTCTTCTTCAATCAATGCCACAACAATATCACCATTATTTGCTGTGCTTTGCTGGCTGACCACAATAAAATCACCATCAAAAATCCCTGCATCTACCATGCTGTCCCCTTTGATTTTTAAAATGAAAATTTCATGGTTCTTAGAGTCTACAAAATCCACTGGCAAAGGGAAGGTATCTTCAATGTTCTCAACCGCTAAAATAGGTTCTCCCGCAGTAACCTTGCCGATCACCGGAACATTGATGATTTCTTTTTGAAGCTTAAAATCTAAATTTGAATCTGAATGAAGAATTTCAATGGCTCTGGGTTTTGTAGGATCTTTGCGTATGTATCCTTTTTTTTCAAGTTTGGCCAAATGAGCATGGACGGTAGAGGTGGATTTCAACTCCACCGCATGACAAATTTCTCGAACTGAAGGGGGATACCCTTTATTTTGAAGTTGGTATTTAAGGTAGTTTAAAATTTTGATTTGGCTTGAATTCAAATCTTCATACATAGTATTTGCTCCTTTTATTGTATTTTACACTATTATATCATAAATCAAAACACCATTCAAACATTAGTTCTGCTAATATTTCACTAAGTTTATCATAACTTTCATTAGAAACTTATACCTATAATCTAATCCTAATAATCTAACCCTAACATTAAATCTGTTCGAACTTTAATCACTTTCATCGGACTCCTCTGTCCATTCAAAATTTGAAATAATTTCTTTTTTAACATTTTTCCGATGGGCAGCATATAACTGGGTCGTCGTAATATTATCATGATCCAACAAGTTTTGAACATCATATACAGAAAACCCTCTGGCGATTAACGTTGTTGCCGCTGTGGCACGGAGCTTATGGGGGCTATAGCCTTTTTTTACATCGGTTTTTAAGACTAAAGCGGTATATTTTTTGATTAGATTACGGATACTTCTTACAGTCATCCGTTTTTTTTGAAGGGAAAGAAAAAGTGCATCGCTATGTTCTGGCTCTAACTCCATACTTTTGGGACGTTCCAACTGGATATACTCATCAATTACGGTTTTTGTCGTATGATTTAGGGGCATTTCAACTTCCTTACCCCGTTTACGGTAGATTTTAAATTCCATTCGTCTAAAGTTAAAGGAAGACAGGTTTAACTGTTGCAGTTCACTGATTCGCAGTCCATAAGTAATAAAAAGCATGATAATGGCTTTATCACGAAACTTTGTTTTCTCCCAAAAGGATTTTTCTTTTTTTGTGAATAAATGTCCTGTGTCCACTAACTGTAATAGTTCTTCAATTTCTTCAATTTCAAGACGTTTGATGGCATCCGGTTGTGGTTTCGGAAGTTTAATAGGGTTAAAACCATCGGTAATATTTTTTTCCATTAAACCTTCTCGGAATAAAAACTTGAATAAAACCGAAAGAGATGATTTTTTCCTTGATAGGGAACGATTTTGATTTTCCACGATTTTTTGAGATGATTCTTCATCAACAACATAGTGCGTACAGTAATCTCCAAGATACCGGTTAATGTCTTTGGCAGTAATGGCTTGAAGATCCGACAGAGGTATTTCCGAAACAAGGGAAGCATGGACAAGTTTTGTATGCTCTACAAGATAACGAAAGAAAAACAGTACATCCTCAAGATAAGCTTGCCGTGTGGTTAATGCTACAGAGCTTTTTAAGTATAGAAAAAAATCTTCCAGATATTCCGGTAATTGATTCTCTATGGATTTACAATGCTGAATAAATTTATGTTCTTGAAGTAAAAGATTTTGAGGTTTATTGGATTTGCCGTAAGTAAAGTTTTGATTGTTATTAGTAGAACTCATAAATGTACTCTCCTTTTTAATCCTATTTATCTATTCCCAAAATATACATTTAAGGAATAGTTATAATCAATATTATATACTACCTTTTGTCATCTGTCTACCCCTTTGGCTCATTATTTTACCCTGGTATTAATGGTTAGTCGAGTTTTAGCAATGTGTTAAAGCTATAGTTCTTGTCACTCCCCTAATATATGCGTCAGAATTTATGTTTTTCATGAAAAATTCAAAGGCGTTTAAAAAATCATAAGCGGATTTTAATATGATAATTATAAAAGCAAATTTATTTCATGTTAATATAATGAATTAATTCCGCTATTTATGATTTAGCATATAACTTATAACTTTCAACGGATATCATGAATCATTGCAAAAAAAATTATTAAGACCTTAAGATCAAGTTTATTCTTGACCTTAAAGCCTTAATTTGTAAAGGCTTAATATGTTGTGTCCAACTTACTATGAAAAAATGCAAAACCTAGAATACTTCAGTTTTTTTGGTCAATAAAATGGACTGAGCCGAAACATTCAGAAGTATTCAATAAGCTTTGAAAAAGTTTAGAGTCTACTATACCACCGAAGCCTCCCACATCAGCTCCCCTTTTTCAAATCGAGTAATATGAAGCTTATCTATAGGCAACGTGGTCTTTTCTCCAAGGATGAATTCTGCCATTAATAATCCGGTAGCGGGTCCGAACATAAAACCATGACCACTGAATCCGACGGCTAAAAAGAATCCCTTCATTCCTGGAACATCACCATAAATCGGTTGTTTGTCAGGACTGATATTGTACATCCCGGACCACTGTCTCAGTACCCTGGTTTTTTTTAAGTTCGGCAAAATACTTAAAGCGGTTTCAGTCATTTTTTCTAAAAAATCCCAACTACAAGTGTTTCTAAGGTCTCTAGGTTCATTTTCTCCTCCCCGACCCATAATAAATGCACCGTGGGGAACCTGTTGGCAATAAATATCTTTAGAAAAAGAAATGATCATAGGATCGAGTATCGGAGCTACCGGTTCTGTCACAAGAATTTGATGTCTTTCAGAGTACACAGGAAGCTCAATCCCTACCATATCTCCGATTACTTGTGCGTGACCTCCTGCGGCATTGACCACTTGATTGGTTTGGATATATCCTCTATTGGTTTCTACGCCGAAGATTTCTCCATTTTTATGATCAATCCCCTTAACCTCCGTATGAGTATAAATCTTTACTCCTAATCTTTCCGATGCCTTTGCAAAAGCTAAGGTGGTATGCCACGGATTAAGGTGCCCATCATCCTTGCAGAAAGTCGCACTGATGAAATCTTTAGTGTTAAGGATTGGAACAAGTTCTCTTGCATCCTCTAAAGAAATGTATCTCGAATCAATTCCAAGAGAGTTTTGCAGAGCAACGTTTTTTTTCGATTGAACATCCTCTTCCTCCGTTGCTGCTAAAATTAAATAACCCTTTTGTTTAAATTCAATATCATGATCGTATCCTAATTTTTCTTCGGCAGTTTCAAAAAACTCTCGAGATAGTTTTGCCACTTGACAGTTCATCTCCGTAGCCCACTGTTGACGGATGCCGGCTCCACAACGTCCGGTTGCTCCGCTGGAAATATACTCTTTTTCCAGCAACACGATGTTTTTCATTCCTTTTTTCGCTAAATTATAGGCAATGGCACAGCCGGATATTCCACCACCGATAATTACAATTTCTGCTTTAGAAACCATCCTCTCCCCCTCCTTCTATTTTGTTTTTCACAAACAAATTAAAACTTACGGATTTGGTCGGAGGTCGATAAGTGTCCGGTAAAAGATTTTCAATTGGTTGATTGGTAACAACGGATAATTCCCTAAGAATGAGCATCAAACAAGTTCTCCCTTGACAAGGCCCCATGCCCACCCTAGTAATTCTTTTGATCTCTTCGAAGGTATAGTATCCTTTAGCTATGGCATCGTGAATATCCTGCACGGTAATGTCCTCACAACGACATAGAATCACATCCTGATTTGTCATTATAAATCACCTACCCTGATGTTTCGTATCTCTTTAAATTGGCCTTTAGGAACCGCAATGGAAATCATAGGGGTTTTATCCAGGTGTTTAGTATTTTTAACCGATAAAACCTGGACTCTTTTAACTTCTTTTCCGTTCCGATTAAGCCCCATCACCCAATCTTCGGGTTTCGGCAGGGGTGAAAATTCAAAAGGAATCGTCATTTTTACATAATCTTTATGGTACCGATAATCAATTACCATAATAGCCAGACCGGGACAGCTGCTGATACATAAAGTACATCCGTTACATTCTTCATAATCAACCGTGGGAAGATCTATTATATTTTTAAAAGCTCTTATCCCTCCAGAGTGACAAGCGGTATAACAAGGGTTGCATGGAATGGTCTCGAAGCACTCCACCACCACTACCGGTCCTTTTTCTAATCGTTCTTTCGATGGGAAAACAGCATCTAATTCCTGTTCGGTGGGAACGCCTGTGGTTCTTAGCAACTTACATCACCTCCTGCAAATTATAAACCTGCTTTTTCATAACCTTTACGAACATGGCCACCTTTTTCTCCCCCTCTGAGTGCTTGCAGTTCTTGTAACAGTTCCTCCATTTCTTGATCATAGGCCTCATAAACCAAACCTAAATCATGACTTGCAGCAAGACCTGCGATCGACCCTTCTACCATTGCACTGCTGGCCTCTTCAATCCCCGCTGAATCCCCAGCAACATAAATATTTTCAACAGTTGTTTGTAAATACTTATTCCGTTTTGGAACATAACCGCCTAACTCCCGTACGTATTCCATGTCGCAGCCTCCCTGCCAAAAAAATGCGGAAGAAGGGGTAAGACCTACAGAGATACATATCACATCCACATCCATTTCTTTCTCTGTGCCGGGGATCGGCTTCCAATTTTGATCAACTTTTGCGATTGTAGCTTTTTCAAGATGGTTTTCTCCTTCTGCCTTTACAATAGTATATCCTGTAAGAATGGGTACCCCCGATCGACGAATTTTTGAAGCATGGACTAGATAGCCTCCAATATTTGAAGAAGCATCAATGATCCCTGCCACTTCAACTCCGGCCTGTAATAGCTGATAACTTATAATCAATCCAATATTTCCGGCTCCAACCATCAGCACGCGGTTTCCCGGTTTAACCAAGTATTCATTCATTAACGTCTGTACCGCTCCGGCACCGTATATTCCCGGTAAATCATTATTCGGAAAAGGCAGTGACTTTTCTAATGCACCGGTGCCCACAATTATTGATTTTGGTCGAACCTTTATATAAATCTCTTCTTGGTTTTTTCTCTGTTCCAACGTCACAACACCATCTTCATAAATCCCTAGTGCTGTGGTATCGGTAAGGATTTTAATATTCTCGTGGGATGTCACCTCTTCCGCTAAGGTTTTTCCAATATCAATACCCCGTTTTGAGGCATATTGCTTTTCAGATCCAAAAAACATGTGGGTTTGTTTTACTAATTGTCCCCCTAGGTATTTACTTCGCTCTACAAGCAAAACCGTTGCACCACTTTTTGCCGCAGCGATGGCAGCACATAATCCAGACGGACCTCCTCCAATCACTAAAATATCCCTTCGAATCATTTTATAGACCCCCTCCCACCTTGACTTTCTACTACCATATTCTCTTGCAGGGGTTCTACACAGGTTTTAACATTAGGCTTACCATTGACTCGCATAAAGCAAGAAGAACAGTTCCCTATTGCGCAGTAAAATCCTCTAGGTCGTTGGTGTTTAATACTTTTACTTAGTTCAGTAATACCTGCAGCATGCAGAGCCGATGCAACGGTATCTCCCTCAACTCCAAAATGGATTTTTCCATTATAGAAGAATTTAACCTTCCGATTCAAAGGTACATCAATGATTGGATGACTTTCAATCCGTTGATTCATTACTTAACACCTCCTATTAAGTATGTTGCAAAACCCATGCCAAATCCGAGAATTTTCTGAAAACGGGCGGTGTGCTTAATCTTAGTATGGTATCCCTTTGGCTTTAACAACAATTCCCTTTGTCGTTGTACAATCAACTGACACTTACTTGTTATTTATTTATTATTCCCTGTTTTCCATTATTTTAGAGGTCCGAAAAACCGACACTGTATCGAGCATACCGACGCTTTTCTGCACAAGTCGCTGTGCCGGGAATGAAAAGGTACACCCTTCGCATTATTCCAATTCATGTTTTTCTAATTTGTAATAAAGTGTACTTCTAGGTATTTCCAAATATTTCGCCGTCTTACTTTTATTATAATTATTGATTTCTAAAGCCCTTTCAATTAAAACCTTTTCAAAATGATCCATTTGGTATTCCAAATTCTTATACACAGGATCTGTATCCACTACCTCCTGAGGTTTTTGTTCTTTTATATAGTCAGGCAAAGCCTCTGGTTTAATAATGCCATTTTTGGATAACACGACAAGATACTCTACCGTGTTTCGAAGTTCCCTTATATTACCCTCCCAAGAAGCTGTTTTGAGGTAAGAATAAATTTCAGGGTCAATGCTTTTGATCTCGATATTATTTTCTTTACTATAGGCTTCCAAGAATTGATGGAATAGAATAACAATATCCTCTATTCTTTTCCGTAAAGGAGGCAAGTCGATCTCTACAACATTAAGACGATAATATAAATCATGACGAAATTGTTCGTTTTCAACCAACTGTTTCATATTACGATTTGTAGCTGCAATAATACGAACATCAACAGGAATCATTTGCTCAGAACCTAAGGGGCTGACCTTTTGCTCGTCCAGTACACGCAAGAGCTTAGCCTGAAGCTCTAATGGGAGTTCTCCTACTTCATCTAGAAATAGAGTTCCTTTGTCCGAAAGTTTAAAGTATCCTGCCTTCCCTCCCTTTATGGCTCCCGTAAACGCCCCATCTTCATAACCGAAAAATTCACTTTCAAATAACCCATGGGGAATAGCACTACAGTTCACACTTACAAAAGCTCCTTCCCTACCGCTTTGACCATGGATTCCCTTTGCAAACAGCTCTTTTCCCGTTCCACTTTCCCCGGTAATAAGTACATTGGTATTTGTTTTGCTTACATATTTAGCCAATTCAATTTTCTCCAGTAGAATAGGATCATGACCTTTTATATCATCAAAAAAAGAATTTGAATAACCGTGAATCTCTGCCACTTTTTGTTGTAAGG
This sequence comes from Isachenkonia alkalipeptolytica, assembly GCF_009910325.1. Lineage (NCBI taxonomy): Bacteria > Bacillati > Bacillota > Clostridia > Eubacteriales > Clostridiaceae > Isachenkonia > Isachenkonia alkalipeptolytica. The sequence goes on along the minus strand of NZ_SUMG01000011.1, from coordinate 20,604 downwards.
AGGTTATTTTAGAGTTTGCGTTTTCTAACTTAGTAGTAAGATTTTTTTGTTGGGTAAGATCCTTCTCCGTAGATACCACACCGATAAACTTTTTATTAATATAAACGGGAAGAGAACTAATGGAAACATAATAGTCCTCTTTCGGAGAATAATATACATTTTTGATAGCTTTTCGGGTCTCAAGAATTTTAAGTCCCAAGGCATTTGGAAAGAAAACTGACATTTTTTCATTTACGATTTTCTCCCGGGGAATTTGATACAGTTCTTCTGCTTGCTTATTCCAAAGTCTAACATAACCATTTTGATCGATTACCGATACCGCTTCATGCATATGATTGATGATATCTTTATACTTATGATTCATATCATAGAGTTGGGGAAAATATCGATTGAAAAAATCCTTCTTTCGAACTACTCCCACAAGTTGCCCATTACTTTCAACGGGAAGGCTCTCACTTTGTAATTCTTCAAAAGCTTTTAGCGCCGCTTTAACAGTGGTGGTGTCCGACAATGCTTCTATGGGGGTGCTTAGTTTGTCCTCGATTTTTTGATCAAAATCAAACAAATCATCCTTGCTAATGGAGAGATCTCTTAAGGTTATGATGCCATATTCTTTCCTTTTTTTTCCTGATTTAAGTAAAACCAAACCCTCTTGAAAATTCTCTTGAAGCATTTTGTATAATACATTGATTACAGCTTCATCATTTTGAAGAATTAAGGTTTTTGAGTCGATCAAGCCTTCGATGGTGGTACTAAAAAGATAATCGCCGAACATGTAAAACACCTCCATTTAAAATTATATACTAAAAATTCAGTCAGCCTTATTTAGAAAAAAAGCACCACCGGTAGGCAGTGCTTACAAACAAAGAAAAAGGATCCTATTTAAGGATAAACTCGATTTAAGGTTCTTGCAAAGGGAATGGATTGTCGAATATGATCAATTCCGCAAATCCAACTTACTGTACGTTCAAGGCCTAATCCAAATCCGGAATGAGGTACGGAACCATACTTTCGAAGATCAACATACCATTGATATACTTCCGTGGGCAGACCTTCCTGCTTCATTTTTTCCAATAGCAGCTCTTTATCGTGAATTCGCTCGGAGCCACCAATAATCTCTCCATATCCTTCCGGTGCAATAAGATCGGAGCCAAGAATTACTTTCGGATCCTTAGGATCCGGTTGCATATAGAAAGCTTTCATTTCCGCTGGAAAATGGGTAATAAACACAGGCTTATCATACTGCTCCGCAATATATGTCTCATGAGGAGCCCCAAAATCATCTCCCCAGTTAATTTCATAACCGGCCTTTTGTAACATTTCTATGGCATCGGTATAGGTGATTCTTGGAAAAGGTGCTTTTACCCGCTCTAAGGCCCCTGTATCCCGTTCTAAGACCTGAAGTTCTCGCTTCATGGTTTTAATAACTTTTTGGATCACATACTCCACAAAGTTTTCTTGAACCTTCATATTGTCTTCAAAGTCTGCAAAGGCCATCTCCGGCTCCACCATCCAAAATTCATTCATATGTTTACGTGTTTTAGATTTTTCCGCTCGAAAAGTAGGTCCAAAGGTATAAACTTTATTAAAGGCCATGGCTGTAGCTTCTGCATAGAGTTGTCCCGTTTGGGATAGGTACACCTTTTCTCCAAAATAATCGATTTCAAATAAATCCGTTGTACCCTCACAAGAGGCCGGTGTTATAATCGGTGGTTCGGTTAAAATAAAACCTTCTTTTCTAAAGAACTCCCGAATTGTGAAATTGACTTCATCTCGAATTCGAAGAATCGCATTTTGTTTCGGGGTTCGCATCCAAAGATGTCTATTTTCCATTAGAAAGTCGGTGCCGTGTTCTTTTAGAGAAATAGGATAATCATCGTCTGCAAGGTGAATGACTTTTACCTCATCTACAAAAATTTCAAACCCCAGAGTGGAACGATCATCTTTTTGCAAGGTTCCCAGTACTTCAATGGAAGACTCTTGAGAAATGGTTTTGCACAGCTCAAAGACTTCTTCGGAAACGTGTTTTTTCATCATCACTCCTTGAATAAAACCAGAGCCGTCACGAACTTGCAAAAACTGAATTTTACCACTGGATCGTTTGTTATAAAGCCAGCCTTTAATTCGTATTTTATCTCCTTCAAAATCCTGTACCTTAGCAATCGTTATATCTTTATACATAATTTGTACCTCCAAATTTCTATCATTAGTTTAAACCTTAAGGTGCACCTCAGCACCTAACATCTCCTGATGTTTTTGTAAAATCGGGACCAAGTTGTCGTTAATAAAATCCTCCACCTGCTCCCCGGATCGACCGGTATACTTATAAGGATCCACAATTTGGAGCAACTCCTCTTTCGTAAGACCAAAATAGGAATCCTCTGCAATCAACTGCAGTAAATTATTTTCCATGCCCAGCTTCTTAACATTATGTCCTGCCGTCAAGGAATGTTGTCGAATTCTCTCATGAAGCTCCTGTCGGTCCTTTCCTTTTTTCACCGCTTCCATCATAATGTTTTCCGTTGCCATAAAGGGCAGTTCTTTTTTTAGATTTTCCTCTATGACCTTATCATTCACCACCAAACCTGAAGCGATATTGATGCCGATATCTAAAATAGCATCTGTTGCCATAAAAGTTTCCGGTATGGTGATTCTACGGTTCGCAGAGTCATCAAGGGTTCGTTCGAACCATTGGGTGGCGCTTACAAAGGATAAGTTTTGTAATGCACTCATCACAAATTTTGATAAAGAAGAAATCCGTTCACTGCGCATAGGGTTCCTTTTATAGGCCATGGCAGAGGAACCGATCTGATTCTTTTCAAAGGGCTCTTCAATCTCTTTCAGATGTTGAAGGAGTCGAATATCGTTCGTCATTTTATGCATACTTTGAGCTATGGAACTTAGCACATATAGCAAATCAAAATCCTGTTTTCTTGAGTAAGTTTGACCTGTCAGGGGAAAGTTCTCTTCAAAACCCAATCGTTTTGATAACTTACGATCCAGGGTTTTGACTTTTTCGCTGTCGTTATCAAAAAGAGCTAAAAAACTGGCTTGGGTTCCTGTCGTTCCTTTTACTCCCCGAAACTTCATTTGATTCAGGATAAAGGTAAGCTTTTCATAGTCCATGTAAAGTTCATACAGCCATAGACTTGCTCTTTTTCCAACCGTAGTTATTTGAGCCGGTTGGTAATGAGTATAACCTAAAGTCGGAAGATCTTTGTATGCCTTTGCAAAAGCCCCAAGCTTATCCATTAAGTTGATCAGTTTCTTTTGAATTAATTGAAGGGCTTCACGGTAAACAATGATATCTGTGTTATCACCCACAAAGGCACTGGTGGCCCCTAAATGGATGATCGGTTTAGCCTTAGGACATTGTATCCCATAGGCATAGACATGACTCATTACATCGTGTCGTGTCTCCTGTTCCCTTTTTTTAGCAACCTCATAATTAATATCCTTCTGATGGGCTTTCAGTTCATTAATTTGTTCATCGGAAATCTTTAATCCCAGCTCTTTTTCTGTTTCTGCCAAGGCAACCCACAGTTTTCGCCAATTCTTAAATTTGTTATCCGGTGAGAAAGTATAAAGCATTTCTTCACTGGTATATCGTTCTATCAGTGGATTTTGATAAATATTATATTCCAATATTACACATCCTTCATGATAAATTTCTCTACTGCCCTATTTGATGATCCGGTTCACCTAATTGATTGTACCCTTATTTTAATTCCTTGGACAAAAATTCATCCACTCGATCCAGTCCTGTTTTAATGTTTTCCAAGGAATTTGCATAGGAAACGCGAAGATAATCATCGGATCCAAAGGCTATTCCGGGCACAAGAGCTACCTGGGCTTTTTCCAAAATGATTTCTGCTATTTCAATGGACTCATTTACCATTTTACCCGCTAAGGTTCGCCCCTTCAATTCTTTAATATTCATCATCACATAAAATGCCCCTTTAGGTTCAATACAGGACACTCCATTAATCTCATTGATCCGTTTTACCATAAACTTTCTTCGTTTGTTAAATTCAACTTTCATATTCTCAAGAGAACTTTGATCACCCTCTAAGGCTTCTACACTGGCGTATTGAGCCATAGTATTGGGATTGGAAGTGGCATGACTTTGAATGTTTCCCATAATTTTTGCGATTTGTTTATTTGATGCCGTATAACCGATCCTCCAACCTGTCATGGCATAACCTTTGGAAAGGCCGTTCACCACAATGGTTAAATCCTTGATCTTTTCGTTAAAGCTGGCAACGCTTACATGGGGTTCATTTCCGTAAATTAACTTCTCATAAATTTCGTCGGAAATCACAATAATATTATGTTCAGCCATAAGTTCTGCAATGGCACGCAATTCCTCTTTTGTATATACGGTTCCCGTAGGATTTCCTGGACTGTTAAGTAAAATCGCCTTCGTTTTTGATGTGATTTTTTTCTTAATGCTCTCAGGAGTCATTTTAAACTCATCTTCTTCTTTTCCTTCAATAAATACAGGTTCAGCGTCAGCCATTTTCACCAGTTCCGGATAACTCACCCAGTAAGGAATTCCGACTAGAACTTCATCCCCAGGATTGCAAATAGCTTGCAAGGCATTGTAAATCGAATGTTTGGCTCCATTAGATACAATGATTTGATCCGCACTATACTCTAAACCATTATCTTTTTGAAGTTTATCACAAATGGCTTTTTTTAATTCCGGAATTCCGGAAGCTGCAGTATAACCGGTCAACCCTTTATTCATTGCTTCTACCGCTTTATCGATGATATGCTGCGGGGTATTAAAGTCCGGCTCCCCAACGCCAAAGCCGATCACGTCTTTGCCCTCGGCTTTCAGTTCTTTAGCCTTTGCAGCAATGGATAACGTCATTGAAGGTGACAAATTAAGATGTTTTTTCGATAGTTCTATACTCATTATAACCCCTCCTATAAGTTGTTTTCTCCTGAATTTACCTCACAGTATTCATTTTAACAAATTTCTATTTTATTATCCATATAAATCTTTAAATACCAAAAGAGATTAGAGGCTGTTTATCTCAGTCATAAGCAATACTATCTATGGGTATGGTATGGGAGCCGATGTCATTACCCTTTGTCATAGAAAAATCATGAAAATCCGATCCTCCGGTAATAATCAGATTTCTCGCTGTGGCTAAGTCAAATAGATCCTTAACGGCATATTGACTATGCTTCGGATGATAGACTTCGATCCCTTCTATTCCTTTTTCCAACACAGATAATATATCCTTTTCGTTAAGAAGACCCGGATGGGCCAGTACGGAAAAGCCCCCAAGTTTTTTTATCAAATCAATCGCCTCTTTTGTTTCCAGCTTGTATCGCTCTACATAGGCGAGTCGACCCTTAGCTAAATAGCGATCAAAAGCCTCGGAAACGTCACGGACAAATCCTCTGCGGATCAAGGCTTTGGCAACATGGGGACGTCCAATAGAGTCAGGTGGCTCTATACCTTGAACCTCCTGAAAATCTAAAGAAATATTGAATCTTTCCAATTTCTGTAGAATTTTATGCACCCGATCACCGCGAAAGTTTTGGATCCTCTTTAATAGATTCTGCAAACTTTCATCTTCCAGGTCAAGGTTATATCCCAGTATATGAATTTCTTTGTTGTTTAGCATCGTACTGAATTCAATTCCCTTAATAACGGTAAAATGATCAGGGATATTGAGCTGATTTACAGAAAGGGCTCCCATAACCGTATCATGATCGGTAATGGCCATTCCAGATAGTCCATTCTCAATGGCTCTTTGAATCGCTTCTTCCGGGGATAATGCGCCGTCAGAAGCATTGGTGTGAACGTGCATATCGATTAATTTCATAACTTATTCCTCTCCCCGGGAAGATTTACGAATATGGGATAAATATTCGTGAATTTTAGCTTCGTACCCATTGCGGGTAGGATGATAATAAGATTTTTTTCTTAGTTCCTTCGGTAAATATTCTTGAGCTACATAATTATTTTCATAACTATGGGGGTACTTATACTCTACACCGTGACCAAGGGAAACAGCAGATTCATAATGACTGTCCCGGAGATGTTTGGGTACTTCTGAATGAATCTTCTTTACATCTTCAAAGGCTTGGTTTACAGCCGTGTAAGAGGCATTACTCTTTGGTGCGGTTGCAAGGTAGGTAACGCATTGGGAAAGAATCAGCTTCGCTTCTGGCATACCTGTGATTGTCACAGCTTTATAAGTATCCACTGCCATTCCCAGAGCTTTGGGATCCGCATTTCCGATATCTTCAGAAGCTGAAATAATCAGTCGTCTACCAATAAATTCAATAGCCTCTCCGGCGGTGAGCATCTTAGCCAAATAGTGGAGTGCCGCATCGGGATCACTTCCCCGAATACTTTTAATAAAAGCAGAGATCACGTCATAGTGTTGATCCCCACCTTTATCGTATTGAATCACATTTTGCTGGGTAGATTCTTCCACAATGGGCAATGTTATTTCAATAGTCCCATCGCTACCGGGCTTCGTACTAAGTACAGCGATCTCCAATGCATTTAATGCTCTTCGCCCATCCCCCATAGAGGACCCGATTAAGTGCTCCATCCCCTCATTTGTAAGCTTTATCTTGTACCTTCCAAGGCCATTTCTTTTATCCTTTAAGGTTCTTTCCAATAGTAGTTTAATGTCATCATGGGTCAAGGACTCCAATTTTAATACCGAACTTCTAGATAAAAGGGCTTTATTCACTTCAAAGTAAGGGTTTTCCGTAGTGGCACCAATTAAAGTTAAAACCCCTTCTTCAACGTAGGGAAGTAAGGCGTCCTGCTGATTCTTTGAAAAACGGTGAATCTCATCAATGAATAGCAAATTTGGTTTGTTTTCATAGGTCATGGCTTTCTTAGCCGCATCCACCACTTCTCGAATATCCTTTACACCGGAGGTGACTGCATTCAGTTGATAAAAATTCATTTCGACTTCATTGGCAATTACTTTCGCCAAGGTGGTTTTTCCTGTGCCCGAAGGACCATAAAAGATCATTGAGGGAATCCTCTTCGCTGTAATACACCGATAAAGAAATTTTCCCGGTTTCAACAAATGATCCTGTCCCACAACTTCTTCTAGGTCCCGAGGGCGAATCCGATCCGCTAAGGGAGCCAGGGATTTCAGGTTTTTTTCTTGGGCCATATCAAATAAATCCATAATATCATTCCTTTAATTCGTTTTTTTCTTTTTTATCTTCATAATAATTCCACGAACAGAATGAACTCAAGTTGCTCTGAAAGGAGAATGAAGATAATCAGATAACATATTAGTAGAGAATCAGCTTTTGATCTAAAAAAGGAACTATCAGATTGTCCAATTTGATATTAGGATATCCTAAGGGCCTATTTAAAAATTCTCCATGGCAATCTGATCCTGAAGTAATTAGTAAATCATGTTCTTTACAATAATCTATAAATATATCCGCATCGGATTGTTGGCTAAGATAAGGGGAATAACACTCGATCCCATGAATACCCCAATCAAACCAGCGATCCAACACTCCATTTTCAACACTTTCTATGGGAAGATAATTTGTAGGGTGCGCTAATATGGGGGTTCCCCCTGCCTTTTTTATTACTTCGATTACTTCCCCGGGGTCTTTAAACTCAGGTTTTAAATCCAAATTTTCTATAAGAGAAAAAAATTCTGCTTTATGATTTATTACGCCCTTGTCTATTAAATAATTCAGGGAGTCCCAGCCGCCCCTTGATGGATTATAACTGTAAGCGTTATAGTCTGTAACATCTTTTATTATACTCTTGTTTTTTAGATGTTCAATAATTTTTCGATCATATTCCTTTCTTGCTTTTTGATTAAATATCAGAAGGTCATTGAATTCTTTATGATCATAATCAAAGTCATATGCCAGAATATGATATTCTTCTTGATTGATCATTGATGAAACTTCTACACCTATAACAAAGTTCAGACCGATTAAATCCTCGTTCAACATTTTTTTACTGTTTATAAATGTATCGTGGTCCGTAATTGAAAAATGTATGATATTATTTTCCCTTAGTTTTTTAATTAGTGTTGCAGTATCCCAGGTTCCATCGGATGCATTGGTGTGAATGTGTAAATCCGTTAAACCTTCTCCCCTTCTTTCACTTAGGGCTATTGTATGATTTCGCTCTTTCTTTTTTCTGTGCTTCAACATATCATCGCCTCCGTAAGCTTTAAGAAAATTATTCTAAAGATTCCATAACCGTCAAAGCATAATGTATATCCTCTTGGGTTACATCTTTATGGGTTACCAGGCGGATCAAGTCCTTCCCTCTTGGATTGGCCAGGATTCCTTTTTTCTTCATTTTTTCTACGAAGCAATCCGAAGAAATATTCTTATCCTTAATGGATGCATTGATAATATTGGTATGGACTTTTTCGAGATTCACGGAAAAACCGGAGAGCTTATTGAGTCCCTTTGAAAGTATTTGAGCATTTTCATGATCAACCTTTAGTTGCTCAGGCATTTCCTGGATTGACAGAATTCCGCAAGAAGCCATGACTCCGACTTGGCGCATTCCTCCTCCAAGCATTTTCCGTAGTTTTCGAGCATGATATATAAAATCATGTCCTCCCACCAGCATACTTCCCATGGGAGAACCCAGTCCCTTGGATAGACAGAACATAATCGAATCAAAATATGCAGCGATTTCTTTTGCCTCGCAGTTTAAGGCCACTGCTGCATTAAACACTCTAGCTCCATCTAAATGCATCGGAAGATGATGGCGACTTGCAACGGATTTTAATTGTTGAAGATTTTCCATGGGTTGCACCATGCCTCCAGCCATGTTATGGGTGTTTTCCACACAGATCAGTCCTGTGGTGGGGAAGTGAATGTTTTCGTCCCGAATACTGTCTTCTACTTCTTTAGGGTCCATGATTCCATCATTTCCTTCAATGGTCATCGATTGCACCCCTGCCAGTCTGGAAGCACCCGCGGCCTCATAGAGGAAAATGTGACTGTTTCTTTCTAAAATAATTTCCTCTCCGGGTTGAGTATGAGCCATGATGGCTATTAAGTTCCCCATGGTACCCGTTGGTACAAATATGGCATCCTCTTTATCTAAGGTTTTAGCAGCTAGAGCTTCTAATTTATTAACCGTTGGGTCATCTCCGTAAACATCGTCTCCTATGGGAGCACCTTGCATTCCTTTGTACATGTCTTCCGTTGGAGTGGTTACCGTATCACTTCTCAAATCGATTACTTTCATTGCTCTCATCCTTTCACGTTTCATGCTGTACAATTATAATACCAAACTGAAATTACACTATTCCTCAACTTTCATTATAAGTTAAAGCCTTAAATTAATCAAAGTTTATCCAATTAAAGATCTAAATCCAATAAGAAAAACGCTCCTCTTTGTAGCAAACAGCTTTATTATTCTGCTGTCTGCTAAAAAAGGAGCATTTAGAATGCAAATTGTTATTTAATATATTATTTTCTTCGTGATGTATTCACTGGTCATTAAGGATAGCAATGCTCCGTACCGGAGATTGAATCGGATTTCATCACCGACTGCAACGTCCCCTTTAGCATCGGTTACATCCAAAATTAAATGATCGCTACTGGCTCCGAGTATTTTCATACCCTCTTTCACAGGAAAAATGTCATAACTTCCAAAGTCTTGGCGGCCAACGGCCAGAATCGCTCTTTTACGAATTCCTTCATCCTCAAAAGATGGGGTGTTGCCAAAAGCATCCATACCAATTTCTCCTATGGGCATCGAAGGTTTTTCTTTAAGCTCAATAACTTCCCCTACTAATTGAAAAATATCCTGATGGGTGTTCTCGATATTTTTCCCATAGGCACTTTCCGTTCCAAGAACGATTGCTTCTCCTAAGCGAAGATGATTGATCCGCTCCGGTATGCTTTTTTCATCCAGAAGATAAATACTGCTGGAATTTCCTCCACTGTATATTTCCAAGCTTCTCCCGATTTCTTTCTCAATAGCATTTCCCAAATATTCTAATTTCGATAAATTCTTTACACTAGGGATTACTCCGCCATAGCAGGTTAAATTCACTCCGATGCCATGAAGTATGATATTGGAAAGTGCCTCTACTTCTTTTGCTACGAGAATTAATTCCTCTTCTTCAAAAACGCCTTCTCTAAGATCTCCTAAGTCCGCCATTAGGATAACCCTGTGATTGACCCCTAGGATTTTTGCTTCACGATTTAAGGCCCGTATGGTTTCAATCTCAGAGTTTAAACTTATATCGGCAAAGGCGACGGTTTCATGAACTTCCGTAAGCATGGGCAGTCGAAGTAGGATTTTGGGATTCGGCAGTTCTTGGAGTTTCTTTATATTTGAAATACGGGAATCCGCCAGGTATTTCACCCCACCGTCCACATAACCCTGAGCGATTTCAGGAATTCCACAAAAGCACTTGGTAACTGCGGCTAGCTCAATTCCATGTTCTTTTGCTTTCTCCTGTAAAACCTCGGTGTTATGCACCAATTTTCGGTAGTTGATTTCAATTCTTGGATTCATTGGAAACCTCCTTAAGTCCTAAACTCTCTTGTAGCAGTTTTAAAGCAGCCTTCGGATGACTTTTCGATAACACCCCAAGGGATGCCATAATATAGTAGTTATCAATTAGAATCTGTACTTCTTTCGTGGGTCCTAAAAGATTGGCCTCTTGCTCCTCCAAAGCTTTTTTAATGATACCGATACGATTTGGGAGTCGCGTAAGGGCTCCTCCGGTTCCAATAACGTATTGAATATTCGACAGGTCTTTTCCTTCCGCTACGGTGGTTTTTCCGCTGGCACCATATAAATTCCGAAGCTTACCGGCGTGACGATTAAGAGAAACCTTTACCGCTTCTAAGGCTAATCTCTCTACAAAATCTTTTTCATTTTCTGACTCCGGAATCGCTTTGTGTTGCTCCATAATTGATGCAAGATCATAAGAAATTTCTTTTTTTAGGGTTTCGGATCCAATAAGTCGAACGATGTTTTCCATGTTTACAAATACGCCAAGGTCACCCTCTACTGTTCGTTTAGCTACAGGCTCCGGACTGATTAAAATCCGATTAATTTCTTCACTTCCTTCCGTCACAGAATGAAGATCAGTGGTTGCACCCCCCACATCAAAGGTAACCAGGTCTCCCAATACTTCTTTTAAGAGCTTTGAAGCCTGCATTACTGCTCCGGGGGTAGGAATTATGGGGCCGTTGATCATTTCTTTTACCCGTTGCATCCCCGGTGCATGAATGATATGCTCTTCAAACACATCTTGAATAACTGCCCTTGTAGGTTCTACATTAAGTTCATCAATTTTTGGATAAACATTTTCCACGCAAAAAATATTGAATTGATTTTTTTCATTAAAGATTTCTTGGATCTCGTCTGTGTTTTCCACATTACCAGCATAGATAATCGGAACATTTAGTTCTAGATTCGCAATTTTTTCTGCGTTTTCAATAGCAGTGGCTCGCTCCCCATAGTCCACACCACCGGCAATTAAAATGATGTTGGGTTTAATGTCTTTAATCTTTTTTAAGTCTCCCCGCATCAGTTTACCAGCAGTAATTATATGAATATTTGCACCGGCACCTAAGGCTGCTTCTTTAGCTGCACGTACAGTCATATCATAAACCAATCCATGAACGGTCATTTTAAGTCCTCCTGCAGCGCTGGAGGTGGCCAACATTTCATCGTATTCGATACTTTCGACCTTAAGCTTATTTTTCAAGGAGTCGATGGCTCCCTCTAAACCAATGGTAACGTCGCCTTCGTTAACGGTGGTGGGGTGTTGCCCCTGCCCTAAAAAGGCAGGACAGGGACTGTCTACGTCTTGAAACGCATTAACCACCGTTGTAGTGCTTCCGATTTCAGCAACTAAAACATTAATTTTCATTTTCTCTTTCCAATCGTTCTTCACGATGCTTTACTAGGAAAGTGGCTACTTGGGTACCGGTGGTACCTCGACCAAATCCTGCATCCACCCCTTGTTTTACTGCAATCTCCGGTGTAACTTGAGTTCCTCCAGCAACAATCGTAAGTTGGTCTCGTATTCCTTTTTCTACAGCCAGATCATGTATTTTTTTCATGTTTTTGTAATGAGTCTCATCATGGCTGATAATCGTCGAAGCCAAAATTGCATCGGCATTCATCTCCACCGCAGCATCCACTAGTTTCTCAATAGGCACCGAAGTACCAAGATAGTTCACCTCAATACCATATTTCTCAATACCGCCATGTTTAATGTCAATAATTTCTCTAAGGCCTACCGAGTGCTCATCTTCCCCAACGGTTCCTGCTACGACTTTCATCGGTTTATTATCAATGATCTCTCGCAGTTCATCATAAGACATCACTTCCGGCTCAGGGGGGATTTCCAATGTGCTAGTATCAATATCAAAGTCTACTTTTCCTTTCAGCTCCACCCGGGTTCCTTCCGCCGGTTGCATTACTTCCCGGTGAATCACTTCCACGTCTCGCAGTCCCATTTTCTTTCCAATTTCTATTGCAGCAAACTCCGCTACCCGTTTTTCCGTTGGTAAGAAGAGGTTTACCATGACCGTACCGTCACCTGACCACTCTACTTCCGGTCTCACATTTGTGGTTTCCCGGTAGGATTTATTGTCTTCCATTCGATTGTGCACATTATCGTTTGGATCTAACTCATCAATATAAATAATTTTTTCTGGTTTTTCAAAAGTACAACCATCAATAAGCTCTGCCGGTTTTTCTTTAGCGGAAGGGTCGTATTGTTCTACATTGTTGTTTCCAAAATGTGCTGTTACCGGGGCAAAATAATCTTCATCCCGTTCGTAAATCGTCCCTGCGCCTACACCTTTTTCAACATCCCGGGCAATTCCGTCACCGTTTCGCTCAGGGTATTCTCCGGAGTCCACAAAGAAACCTTTATGCACGGCTTCGAAGTAACCGCCCTCCTCTAAAACTTCTTCCATAAAGAGTACGGCCCGTTCCTTTAATTCCCTTGATTTTTCAACAAGATAACCATCTTCTTTTAAATCAATCATCTCCATTAACCCGTCCATACCCACAAGGGCTTGTTTTGCAGTATCCACCGCTTCAATATTGTATTTATGCCATGGTACATTTCGGCCTTCATCCGGAGTGATGGTTGATTGAATTTCTGCTCTGGTTAACTTGGAAATCAATAAATTCAATACATGGGTTACGGTTGCTTCTCGGGTAGAGGACTCAATGTATTTCGTGTTCATCTGAGCACGCATCTTATATTCCGAGAAAAATTCCCTAAGGGCTAAAGCATAGGGTAAATCCAACTTCATGGAAGGCGCCGGTGGCGCAGTAGGCGGTACAGTAGACAGTGCAATATCTTCCTTTTTCATTCCCACTTTTACTGAAAAAATGGAATTAATGGCATGTTGCACCATCAGCTCGGGCATTACCTTCCAAGCCTCCCTTGCGGTAGCATTGGCATTGTGAGCACCGTCAATTTGTACAATACCTCCATGAATCATGGATTTCTTTGCTTCCGCTGCATCCACAAAGGAACGTATCATGTTGACATTTCTATATAGCACATTGTACTGAGGGTCCTGATGAGCACCATTAACCCCTTCCTCTGTAAACATTACTGCAATTTCCGGTCCTGCAACACCACTGATATAAGAGTGATAATTCAATGGTCTTCCTACTTCTTCTTCAATAATATCTAGAGCTTTCCGTTGAGCACGCACCTGCTTTCGAGTAATAGGAATGCCGCCGATTCCCTGAGGAGTTCCTTCAATCAAACCATCAAAATGACTTTGCCCTGCGGTTCGAATGACCATAATATGATCCGCTCCATGCCACGCCGCCATACGCATTCTTCGAATATCATCTTCAAATCGCCCGGAAGCAACTTCCGTAGTAATAACATTATCCGGTTGAGGATCAATGTTTCCAAAATACTTTGCAGAAGGAAGAGGCACGCTTTGTTTCATCGGAGCAGAGCAGTCATTGAAAACAAAAGGTCCTACCTGCTGGTTTTCGATTCGTTTTCTCCATTCCCAACCCTTTCGTTTAGGCCGATAGTTTTCAAGATTTTTTAGAATATTTTCCACATTTAGTTTTTCATTCGGCTTTAATTCCATTATTGCTTCCCTCCTTGAAACATTTTTACTGCATCATCCCACAGTTCGCCGTCCATAAGCTTTAAACCCGCATTCCGAATCGTCATGTTTTTTTCTTTCGCTAGCTTGTAAACCACATGGCCAGCACCTTTACCTATTAATCCTCGATCGATGACGCCTTCTACGATTGCTTTCGCTTCAATACTGGAAAAGCCCATACGAAGAAGTACTGAACGTTCAATAGAAGGTGTGGTATTCTTTTTCGCCAAGTCGATCATCGGATCCACAATTTGTTCCGCCAGTTCCCAAAATTTAGTTTTCAACTCTTCATCACTGAGATTTTTCAAATGCTCTCTTCGGTCTTGAAAGTTATCTTCTCTTTTCAATTATAGCACCTCCAAAAATTTTTCATTACGCCTCTACTCCAAGTCCCTTTAGGATTTCTTCGAGCTTGGATGCTTCGAGTCTTACTTCTTCCTGTATAAAAGCTTTTTCATCTGTTGATAATTTCTTCACATCATTCTTTTTTACTGTATTTTTTACATAGGAAGCTTTCATTTTTTTCAAATCCACCGGTCGAACTTTTATTAACTCCGGGTGAGAAGGCAGAATGATGTTTTTGCCGGGGATCTCTTCTTGAGGGTTCCCTCGGAAAATTTCAATGCCGTTCTCACGGGCGAAAGATAATTGGGGTTGAAGGTGTTTTCCGGCACCGGTATATTCGGTTTCCTGAACTACGATGGTTTGATCTTGATCCATTTCCTGAGCAAGACTAAAAGCAACCGCCAAGGAAGTATTGCCCGCAGGGCCTCTTTCCAGTCCTTCAATCTGGGCAAGGGCTTCCGTCATATAAAATACTTCTCCCTGACTAACAAGGTAGTATTCATCCATGTATCTAAGAGGCCTTGCAGCAGACCTGGGTACATCTGTACGATCCGGCCAAGTGGCATAGGGCATACCAAATCCTGTATGACCCGTAGTAAAGGATTTACGATTAAATTCTTTATCACTGGCCATATGCAGGCCGGATAGGTCTACGCTGGCGCCAATAATCCGGGTATCTTCCGCTCCGGCTTTCATTAATCCACGAGCCGTACCGGTTAGGTTTCCACCCCCGGCATTTGTACAGATAACAGCATCAGGATCTTTCCCTTCCCGTTCTCGAAAATCCATAGCAATTTCATACCCGAGGGTTTCAACACCAGCAATACCAAACGGAGTATACAGAGAAGCGTTGAAATATCCGGTTTCTTCCAAGGTAGTCAAAAATGTATAAAAGAGTTCCGGACCCACGGTAAGTTGTACCACTTCTGCCCCATAGGCTTCGCATTTCCGAGCTTTTTCCACAATTTCCGGTTGACCTATGCCTCTTGAATCATAGCATTCCTGAATTACAATTGTTTCCAAACCGTGGATTGCGGCTTGTGAAGCTACAGCTGCCCCATAATTTCCACTAGTGGCAGCAATAACTCCTTTATAACCCTTTTTCTTTGCATGGTACACCGAGGTGGAGGCTCGACGGGCTTTATAACTTCCTGAAGGATTGGCGGCTTCATCTTTAATAAAAATTCGTGCCCCTTTCCCTTTCGGTGCAAACTTTCGAGCCAAAGCCGTTAAGTTTTTTAATTCCAGTAAAGGGGTGTTCCCCACTCCTGTGGAGTGCTGAATTTTTTGCACCTCTTCCAAGGAATATCCGGTCTTTCGCATCATCTGTTCATAATCAAAAGCCACGCCCCATAGCTCAAAATTAGTGTAGTCAATGCCTACGGACTTTTTCATAATTTCTCCTCGGCGATTCATTACCGCTTCGTAGCTTGTATCTTTATGCATCCTCTGCACCCCCTCGAAGAATTTCTTTTAATTGTCGGCCGATGGGGAGAATCTCCGGTACAAACTTCCCAAAACTATGGGTATAGGTAGGATTTTCTTCAAGAAGTTTCCCTTCCACAATTCGATCCGTTAAGGTTTGAATCTTTACCTGTTCTCCGACGATACCGTCCTCCAGTAGAAAACCTTTATTCCACATTTCCAAAGGAACATTTTTTGTATCCTCCGGCAGATTCGGGGATCGTTCTGAGGACTTCAGTACTACATCATAAATCCGAACCCAGTTACCTTTTTTTATGGTTTCCAACCTCAACACCTCCTAATTAATCCAGCATATCTCTCATATCACCCATTATCGCTCTTGGAACCGGAAGGTCTATCATTGTTTTCAGTCCTGCTCCTGCATTTAACACATGGGGGATCATATTGATGCACATGGCAATGGTTCCGATTCCGCCAGGAATTTCCGGTTTGATGGACATGTTAATGTTCGGAGTTCCTTTTATGTTGATATAATCTCCTGTATCAATTCCTTCGGTTTCCGGTAAAATTTGTTGGGGATGTTCCATGTCAATTTTAAGGTTACCGTCAATGTAACCGTAACCACATTGTTTGCAACCGGCCACGTTTCCGGCCTTTACTTCGGTATATTTGGTTTTTCGATCGGTGTTACTCATGATGGGCTCCCGGGTTTCATCTATTTTTTCCACATTCCAGCCAATCCCATCGGCAACCATATGAATGGATTCCGGAAAGCCTACATGACCGGCGACTTTACCGTTTTTGACTCCCTCTTCAAAATCCTCTTTGCTAAGCCCAACCCCTTGTTCTTCCATAACCGCATGACCAAAGGGTGATAAATCGTTAACTCTAGAGGCACTGATATGATCTACCGTCTCACAGGTCCCCGTCAAGGCTAATACTAAGTAGTCCAATACAAAGCCGGGATTAATTCCTGTACCGAGAACCGTTACACTGTTTTCTTTCGCAATTTTATCCAATTCTTTCGCAAGCTCCGGCTCTTGAGCTTGAGGGTAAGCCATTTCTTCAGCTGTAGAAATTACATTCATTTTGTTTTCTAACATAAGTTTTATTTTGTCAAAGGCGCCTTTCGTGAAAGAATCCGTTGCAAGTAAAGCAACGTCCGCAAAGTTTTCCTTTGCAAGATCATTAATATCGCTGGTAATGATTACAGGTTCACGATCCCCTCGATCCATTTCTAAAACTTCGTACATATCTTTTCCAATACGTGCTTCATTTCGATCACAAACTCCGACAATCTCCACACCTTGCTTTTTCAAAAGCATGTCTGCCATTCCACTGCCCATGGCGCCAAATCCCCAAATGATAACTTTAATGTTTTCCGTCATAACAAAACCTCCTTAGAATTTTTTAACTTTCTATTACATTTATAATAAACAACTCACCCTTATACTCGCAATAATTATGCCAAAACTGAATAATGTTTAAATTCAGGAAATTAGATATTGATATTAGAGCAATAGTTTTATTCGAATTACAATACTATTCAATAGTTATTTTGTTCTTAATGACTTTACTTCTATATTTACCCTGTATAAGTATAATCACCTTGCAACTTTATTCACAAATAATTCGATGAATTCCGCTATCAAGGTTGCTACAGAGATAGGTGCAATTTATTTTGCATATGCGCCAGTAATTTTGCACCTATCCATCCAGTGTATATTTTTTTATTTTATACTGTAAGGTTTGTCTTTTAATATTCAACATCTTTGCAGCTCGGCTAATATTTTGCCCATTAGTCCTCAAGGCTTTTGCAATTAATTGTTTTTCAAAGCTTTCCATGGCTCTGTTTAAATCCATTTCCTGAGCCTGAGCCTCATAATCGGTACTTTGGCCCTCCTCACTCATCACTTCCGCCGCTTTTTGCTGAGTACTATTATAATAGTCAATGAGGTAGCTGGAAAGATGTTCTTCTTTAATTACATGTTCTTGATGAATGAGATTCATAGCACCTTCTATTATATTCTCTAATTCTCGGACGTTTCCAGGCCAATGATAATTCTTAAAGATATCCTTCACTCCATCGGAAAGCATCCATACTTCGTTATTGAATTTTTGATTATATTTATCGATAAAATACTCACTCAGCAAATCAAGATCATACTCACGCTTTCGCAGAGGGGGAATAACAATGTTCAATACACTCAATCGATAATAAAGATCCTTTCGAATAAGGTTGTTTTCCAACAGAAAATTAGGTTCTTGATTCGTTGTTGCAATAATCCGGACATCGATAGAAATATCCTTTGTGCCACCTATTCGCCGTATATAATTTTCTTGGAGGACTCTTAGCAATTTAGCTTGTAGATTTTGATCCATAGAGTCTATTTCATCTAATAAAATGGTTCCTCCGTTGGCTTGCTCAAAAATCCCGGGTCGGTCTACAGCTCCGGTAAAACTTCCTTTTTTGGTACCAAAGAGGATGCCTTCTAATAGATTTTCCGGTAATGCTGCACAGTTTTGCCCTATAAAGGGTTTGTTTTTTCTTACACTTTCATTATGAATACTTTGAGCAAATATTTCTTTACCAGTTCCGGTTTCTCCATAGATTAAAACACTTGAAGAAGTTTTAGTGGCTTTTCTGGCAATACTAATAGCTCTGAAAAATCCTCCGCTTTTCCCGATTAGATGATCAAAATTATATTTATTTCTTTTTTTTTCTTTATTGTTCATGGGTTCAATCAATTGATCCTGTAATTGTTGAATCTGATCCGAAAGTTTTTTTATTTTTGTAATGTTTTTAGCAACTTCCAAAGCCCCTATCTTTTCATTATTATAGTAAAGGGGAAAAGTGGAATTGATGGTGGTTATTTGCTTTCCTTCATGATTTAAATACGTCTGACTTTTATTAATTATAGGCTTTTCAGTTTTCAGGACTCTCAGGAGTGTACTGCTCTCTTCATTCAAGCTGGGGAATAGGGTTAAAAGATTACTGCCAATCACATCTTTACTATTCATTTCTTCTAACGTTCCCATTTCATCATTATATAATAAGGTTTTCCCATGATTGTCGATGACATGGACCCCTTCTTCTATGGAATAAAGGATTTTTTCTAAAATCACATTCAGTTCGCTTTTGGAAACCATTATATTCTCCCCTTTAGGATAAAAAAGGTAGAGCTTTTCAGTCTCTACCTTTTTGGATTACCTTGGTTTAGTTATGAATTTTCAATATTTACTTACTTTCTTTACTGCCCTTAACTATTGTATAAATCATATTTATTGCAAAGTTCATCAACCATTTTTATTGCTTCTTCTTTTTCGTCGGGATTCATTATAATAAGATCCATGATTTCCGCAATAACTGCCATATCTTCTTCCTTCATCCCCCTAGTGGTTACCGCCGGTGTTCCAATTCTTATTCCGCTGGTTACAAAAGGACTCTCGGGATCAAAGGGAACGGTGTTTTTATTGACAGTGATTTTCACTTCATCTAACAAGTGTTCCGCTTTTTTTCCTGTAATATTTTTATTTCTTAAATCCACTAGCAGAAGATGAGTATCCGTACCGTCAGAGATCAATGTGAAATTTCGTTTTTTCAATTCTTCTCCTAGGGCCTTGGCATTTTTAATAACCTGCTGTTGGTATTGATTGAACTCGTCACTTAAAGCTTCTTTAAAAGCTACGGCTTTTGCAGCAATTACATGCATCAATGGACCACCTTGCAGTCCGGGAAAAATAGCTTTGTCAATTAACTTTTTATGCTCTGCTTTGCAAAGAATAGCTCCCCCCCGAGGACCTCTTAATGTCTTGTGGGTAGTTGTGGTAACAAAATCTGCATATTCACAGGGGTTCATATGAAGCCCGGCGGCTATGAGCCCGGCGATATGAGCCATATCTACCATTAGATAAGCTCCTACCTCATCTGCAATTTCTCTAAACTTTTTAAAGTCAATCTTTCTAGGATACGCACTGGCGCCTGCAACAATTAGCTTTGGCTTAGCATCCAATGCTTTTTGACGAACATCTTCATAATCAATTTCGTGATTTACTGAATCAACACCATAATCCACAAAGTTGTAATAGGAACCGGAAAAATTCACCGGACTTCCATGGGTTAAGTGTCCTCCATGGGATAGATTCATGCCTAAAACCGTATCTCCGGGTTTTAATACTGCAAAATAGACACCAATATTGGCATTGGCTCCAGAATGAGGTTGTACATTGGCATGATCTGCGTTAAAAAGTTTTTTTAAACGATCAATGGCAAGATTTTCCGCCACATCCACTTCTTCACAACCTCCGTAATACCGTTTTCCAGGATACCCCTCCGCATACTTGTTTGTAAGGTAGCTTCCCATGGTTTCCATTACAGCGTCTGTTACAAAATTTTCCGAAGCAATTAGTTCAATATTTCCTTCTTGTCGTTTTTTTTCTTTTTCAATAACCCCATAGATTTCAGGGTCTTGCGTTTTGAGATTTTTAAAGTTCATAAAAAAACTCCTCTCTGTAATTTAACTTACTAATCTATTATAAGTTTTCTATAGATTTTTGACAAGGGTCTTATGAATAAATCACTAAAAAAAGCCTTATAGTTTAATTGTAAAAGTAAATTAGACCCCTATTTATAAAACTGTCTAATTTAGTCTTACAAATCCAGAGGTCTAATTTAACCTTACATACTTTTGAGTATTATTAGCAGCTGTTTTGTGAAATTTC
>NZ_SUMG01000010.1 GCF_009910325.1 Isachenkonia alkalipeptolytica | reverse complement strand
GTTAATATTACCTTTCTGATTATGTCCACCTCATTTCTTAGTCCTGAGGTTCTATTATAATAGATTTAATAGTATTTGGGACATAGTCACTTGTGATATATTAAGACATTATCATATATGGATCATAATATTTTGCATAAATTGTGGGAAATGCTTGACAATTTAACCGGCCTATCTTATAATAGCTTCAATGTATGACGCATCTTTGTCAGAGCACTGAGTGAATCAGTGCTTATTTCTAATAGAAAAAAAGAAGTCATTGCAATAAGTTAATTAAACTTAAGGGGAGAGATTATGATGACAGAGGAAATAGTGCTTACCGTCAAGGGGAGAAAAAAGATTGAAGAGGAATTGGAGCAATTAAAGGTGGTCCGTCGGAAAGAGGTGGCGGAGAGAATTAAACAGGCCATCGATTTTGGAGACATCAGTGAGAACTCCGAGTATGATGAAGCGAAAAACGAGCAGGCTCAAGTGGAAGAGCGGATCAGCAAGCTATCCAATATTTTAAAGAATGCGAAAATCGTCGACGAAAATGATATTAACACCGATTATGTTAGCGTGGGCACCGTAGCAAAGGTAAAGGATTTAGACGACGGCGAGATTCTGGAGTATACCATTGTGGGAGCCTCGGAAGCGGATCCCTATGAACTGAAAATCTCCAATGCTTCCCCCATCGGGAAAGCCCTGCTAAATCAGCAAGTCGGTGATGTGGTGGAAGTGAAAATTCCCGACGGAGTCAGCCGATATGAGATTGTAGATATTGAAAGATCCCAAGAATAGTACCGGGATTATAAGAGCAGTGAAAGAAAGGTGATGTTTTCGTGACAATAGAAGAACAAGATGTTAATGAACTGATAAAAATCCGCCATGAGAAATTGAAGGATCTGAAGGAACGAGGGATGGATCCTTTCAAAATCGAAAAAGTAACCGTGACCCATTACAGCGGCCAGATCATTGAGGAATTTGAAAAGCTGGAAGGGGACGTAGTTACCATTGCGGGAAGAATCATGGCCAAGCGGGGGCATGGAAAGGCAAGCTTTATTCACATCCAGGATAAGGACGGAAGAATCCAGGCCTATGTACGACAGGACCGGGTAGGGGAAGAGCTCTATGAGATCTTCAAAACCTTTGATATCGGCGACATTGTGGAAATCACCGGGGAAGTGTTCAAAACCAAAAAGGGTGAAGAGACCATTAAAGCGGATAAGATTCGATTACTCAGTAAATCCCTGCAGGTGCTTCCGGAAAAATACCATGGTCTGAAGGACCAGGATCTACGGTATCGTCAGCGTTATGTGGATATGATTATGAATCCCGATGTGAAGAAAACGTTCAAAATCCGTTCCAATATTATTAATGCCTTCAGAGAATACTTAAATGAACGGGATTATATCGAAGTGGAAACCCCGATTCTCAGCACCATCGCCGGAGGGGCCAATGCCAAGCCCTTCGTCACCCACCATAATACCCTGGATATGGATATGTATCTTCGGATCGCCACGGAACTGCCTCTTAAAAGGCTGACCGTAGGAGGAATGGACCGGGTGTATGAAATCGGTCGACTGTTTAGAAACGAAGGGATGAGCATTAAGCACAATCCTGAGTTTACCACCATTGAACTCTATGAAGCCTATGCGGATTATAATGATATGATGGAGATCACGGAAAACATCATCGCCTATGCCGCGAAAAAAGCCCTGGGCACCACAAAGGTTCAGTACGGTGATCAGGAAATCGACTTTACCCCGCCCTGGCCGAGAATTTCCATGGTGGACGCCTGTAAACAATATGCGGGAGTGGATTTCAATGAAATCAAAACCGATGAAGAAGCCCATGAAGCAGCGAAGAAGCTTCATATCGAAGTGAAAAAAGGCATGAAAAAAGGACACATCATCAACGAAGTTTTCGAAGAATATGTGGAGGAGCATTTGATTCAACCCACCTTTATTACCAACCATCCGGTGGAAGTTTCTCCCCTGGCCAAGCGTAACCCGGAGAATCCGGAGCTGACCAACCGCTTTGAAGCCTTTGCCAACGGCTGGGAAATCGCCAATGCCTTTTCCGAGTTGAACGACCCCATCGATCAGCGGGAGCGTTTTGAAGAGCAGGCGGCCAAACGGGATTCCGGAGACGATGAAGCCCATATGCTGGACGAAGACTTTTTAAATGCCCTGGAGGTAGGCCTTCCCCCAACGGGAGGACTGGGTATTGGAATCGATCGTCTGGTCATGCTTCTGACGAATTCCCCCTCCATCCGGGACGTCATTTTGTTTCCCACGATGAAACCCATTGAATAAAGGACCCTTCGGGGTCTTTTTTATTTTAACCGGGTGGGAGGAGGCCACGTGGGAAATTTGAATCAAATTTAAAAATCATTGAGGAAATTTCAAACCTTGTGGTATAATAAATAGGACTATCAGTAGACTGTTGTTAACGGAAAAAGGGGGAAGCATATTGGGAAAAGGACAATTGAGCTTAGGGGTTAAAGTATTGCTTATTGCAGGGATGGTTCTAAGCTTTGGAATGATCGGCTGTGAAGGGGAGGAGGAGGCCTTTACGGTGGAAGAAACGGAAGTGGAAGTGGAGGTGGATTCTTGGGAGGATATGGATCCCGGGGAAGTATCCCGTTTTGATGGTGAAACGGCCAAGCAACCGGATGTAAGTTGGGAACCCTACCGGGTGGACCGGGACGTTCGAGGGGTCTACTTCACGGAATATACCCTGTCCCGAGGGGAAGAGTACTTTCAAAGTCTGATTGAAAAAACCAACAATTCCATCATCAATGCCTGGGTAATCAATATTAAGAATGATAACGCCAATGTGGTTTACAACTCCGAGGTTCCCTTAGTGCAAGAGGTGGGAGCGGATATGAGCATCATTCGGGATATGGACCATGTAATGAATGAACTGCGGGAAAATGATATCTATCCCATCGGCCGGATTGTAGCTTTCAAGGACCGTATTGCGGCCACCGCCCGGGAGGATTTAGCCATCAAAGACGTTAACGGAAACGTATGGCGAGACAATAAGGGAGATGCCTGGTTGAATCCCTATAAGAAGGAGTCCTGGGACTATTTAGTGGATATCGCCAAAGAAGCGGCGATGCACGGCTATAAGGATATCCAGTTTGACTATGTCCGTTTTCCCACTGACGGACGAACCAGTGAAATTGATTATGAGGGAAAAGATGAGGAAATGAGCCAATCCGAGGCCATTGCCGCATTTTTAGAGTATGCACGGGAAGAATTAAAGCCCTACGGGGTGTTTGTCACGGCGGATATTTTCGGCTGGGCCCTGGTGGAGACCGGCGGCGCCAGTGTGGGCCACCATTTAGAGACCATCGTGCCCGCCACGGATGTGATCCTGCCTATGGTGTATCCCTCCCATTACGGACCCGGGATTTTCGGTTTTTCAAAGCCGGACCTGCATCCCTATGAAATGGTATACCAGTCTATGGAACGGGCCCAGGAACGGATTGCGGATATGAATTATGACGGTCAGGTGGCAAGACTGCGGCCCTGGTTGCAGGATTTTACCGCCACATACCTCGGTGCCGGGAACTGGATGACTTATGGTCCGGAAGAGGTCCTGCTTCAAATTGAGGCCAGCTATGATGCGGGTGTGGAAGAGTGGGTGTTGTGGAACTCGGGCAACAACTACACGTGGGAAGCCTTAGAGGCCGTGGACGTGGAGGATTTTACCGAGGAGGACGAAGGCAATTAAATAAAGCATGAACCAAAAAGTGTACCAGGGGGTCGGACCTTGTGGTACATTTTTTTTGTACCACAGGGTCCGACCCCCTGGTACACTTTTTCCTTTTGTCGGGATTTTGTCGGGATTTCACAAGGCAGGTACCGGGGAAATATGGTATAATATTCGAAATACATATAATTTTTTTAGGTAGTACCCCTCTTGACAAAATCCAAGGCGGGCGCAACTGTAGGAGGAGAAAAATGCTCATATCAAAAGCACTGATAGACCCCTTAAAACCTAAAGGTTCCAAGGGATTGGTAACCATTGTGGGGGCCGGAGGGAAAACCGGCACCATGTTTGCCCTGGCAAAAGAGTTAAAGGCCCTGGGAAAAAGGGTATTGATCACAACCACCACGGCGATTTATCAGCCGGGGGAAAAAGACTACGATCTATGCCACACCGGAGATACAAAGAGCCTGCTGGACGCCTCGGGGACAGGGGATTCCCCGGAACAGGTCGGGGAAATTGTGGTGTGGGGAAGCCGAACCGACTCCCAGGGAAAGCTCCAGGGGGTGGAGCCGGAAGCGGTGGATGATCTATGGCGGCAGGCAGCCTTTTCCTGGATTTTGGTGGAGGCGGACGGGGCAAAGGGTAAGAATCTGAAAGCGCCGAGGGAGGGGGAACCGGTGGTTCCGAAAGAGACCACGGTGTTCATCGGGGTCATCGGCATGCAGTCCCTGGGAAAGCCCGTCCATGAAGGGAATGTCCACCGATTGGAAAACTTTACGGAAATCACCGGCACCAAACCGGGGGACCGGATCGATGAGCAGGTCTTACGGCGACTGATTGTTCATGAAAAAGGGCTCTTTAAAGGCATCCCTCCCGGAGCAAAACCCCTATTGCTGTTGAATCAATGCGAGGATTTGAAAATCCGAAAAGGGGCCCGGGCCCTGGGGAAGAGTCTTTCTATCCCTTTTATGGTAACGAGCCTAAAGGAAGAGGAATTGTATGACTATGAAAACAAGAAGAAGGTTTAATAATATGAACAACCGTGGAAAAGCAGGTGCCACGGTGTAAAGGAGGAAGTATATGGTTACCGGTATCGTAATGGCTGCAGGCTTATCCCGTAGAATGGGAGTTAATAAACTGCTGATGTGTATTGATAATACCCCGCTGATCAAACGAACCTTAAAAATTATTGAAGCGTCCAAGCTGGAAAAGTTGATTGTGGTATACAGTGACCCCGCTGTTCTGGAAGTAATCAGGGAATACGAGGGGGAAAAAGAGGAAGGGGAAGCCTCTCCCCGGGAGATAAAACCGGTATACAATCCCCATCCCGAAAAAGGACAGAGCGAATCCGTGAAAACCGGGATGTACGAAAGCCATCCAAAGTCCCGGGGCTATATGTTTTTTGTGGCGGACCAGCCCTTTCTGAAGCCGGAGGTCATCGACCGCATTGTGGATACCTTCATGGAACAGCCGGAGCACATCGTGGTGCCCACCTATCAGGGAAATCGGGGGATGCCCATTCTATTTCCGGGGAAATACCGTTTGGATTTACTGGGGGTTTCCGGAGATAAAGGGGGCCGCAGTATCATTGATGAAAATCAGGACCAAACCATTTTCCTGCCCATCGAGGATCCGAAGGTCGGGGAAGATATGGATACCATCGAAGATTACGAAAAGATTTGCGAAATTGATGCAGAGAGGCGAGGGTAGTATGTTCTCGGAAATTGTGATCATTAAAAGCGGAGGGGATCTGGGAAGCGCCGTGGCCCATCGACTGGTACAGTCCGGCTTTCCCGTCATTATTACAGAGCGGGAACGGCCCTTGAGTATCCGCCGGAAGGGATCCTTTTCCGAGGCCCTTTACCAAGGGGAAGTGGTGATTGAAGGGGTTGTGGGGAAAAAGGCGGCAAAGGAAAACCCCAAAGAGGTGCTGGAGTTATGCAAAAAGGGAATCATTCCCGTGATTTCCGACAAGGGAAGAACCATCTCCGGAGCCGTGCTGGAGGGAATTTCACACCTGCTGAACAAAAAAGAAAGACAGGGCGGATGACCATGGAATTATTAGGAAAAGGTATTCTTATCGGCATTATCATTGTGCTTCCCGGGATGAGCGGCGGCACGGTTTTTCTGGTGCTCGGTTTATACGAAAAAATCATCCGGGATTTGGCCCGATTAAACCTGAAACCCTATATCCCCCTATTGTTGGGATTAACCCTGGGGGTATTTATCGGAGGATTGCTGCTGAGCTATGTATTTGATCAGTTCCGGGATCTCAGTGTAGCCTTTTTGCTGGGTTGCCTGCTGGCTTCCATCCGGCCGATTTTAAAGGGGCAGGGCACCAAAAATCCCAAGTTCATCGCCTTGCTGATGGGGGGCTTTATCCTCGGATACCTGATGGCGGGAGAGCCCATCGAGCTGGTGGATCCCGGGGAGTCCGCCTCCTATTTACGGTTGATCATCGGAGGGGCCCTGGCCAGTGCTACCATGATTATCCCCGGACTGCCCGGCAGCGGGGTCATGATTCTTGCGGGGATTTATGATGACGCCCTGTTTTACTTAGGAAACTTCCAGTTCTTCCAGTTATCCATTATGGGGGCCAGCGGCCTGCTGGGAATCTTTGTTTTAGCCCGGGGACTGGAAAAGCTGTATATGAAAAATCGGAAAGTCATCGCCTACACCTTTTCAGGGTTGATTGCCGGCTCTGCCCGAGCCATCATTCCCTTTCAGTTTACAATCGGCGTTGCAATTCTATTTGTGGTAGGCTTCGGTCTGGTTTGGTTCTATGGAGACCGAAAAACCGCCGCCTAGAAAGGAAGGACACTATGACGGAACGAGTGGAAGTTGCCATTGGAATTTTTATAGGGTATTTTCTTGTCTTCGGTCTATCCACAGGGGTGATTGGAAGGCTGCTCCGTATCCATCCGGAAATTATCAGGAAGGTATATCATATCTTCGGCATTGCCTCCATGGTAATCCTGCTTTATGTATTTCCCGGCTGGAAAAGCGCATTGGGAACCGTAGTGGTTTTTTTCATCGTGGCCTATGGGATCGTGTTTATGATTGAAGATACCGATTTTATGAAAAGGTTTCGCAAGGAACGGAGAAAAGAAGATGCTAAAATCCGGGAACAGATCCTCTATGTGGTGCTGGTCTATTCCTTTTTGATCATCACTTTTTGGGGCATAGGAGGAGAGGATCATAAACATTTCATCCTGTTCGGAACGATGACCTGGTGTTTCGGCGATGCTTTGGCCGCCCTTGTGGGACGATTTTACGGCAGAAAAAAATTTCAGTATAAGCACTTTGATCGGGATAAAACTCGGGAGGGGTTTCAAGCCTTTGTGCTTTCCACGACTTTGGCAAACCTGGTTATTTTACTGATTTTTTACGCCTTTCCCTTAGGGGTGAGTATCGGGATCGCCCTCTTATTAGGGCTTGCGGGAGGGGTTATTGAATTAATGTCTAAAAGGGGACTGGATACGGTGACAATTCCCATCGGCATTACTTTGTTAGCTTACGCCGTTATTAACGGAGTATTGGTATTTTATTAAAATCTTAGGAAATTGAGGGAGCCAAATGAGTAAATATCAAGGGTTGAAAAAAGAAAAAGAACGAACCTTACGTGCTGCATGGATGATCAGTGCCAGCGCTCCCTTAGTAACAGGATTTGCTTTTTACCAATCCGGTTCGGTTTCGGTCTTAGCGGATTTCTTTCGAAGGACCCTGGAGTTAATGGTGCTCTTTTCAAACTGGCTGATCTATAAAAAAATTCTTAAAAGTGAAGAGGGCGTTAAGGAAATTGACACAAAAAAGCTGGAAGGCTATGCCGCCCGGGGAGTAATGGGGGTTATGGCCATCTCCTTTTTCGTAATTTTTTTAAATGCCCTTAGGCAGTTACAGGATCCCCAGCCCCTGGGGGAAATTTGGGCGGCGATGATCATCGGCATTCTGGGAATTCTGGTGAACGGAAGTTTTTGGTGGAAGAATCGAGCCTTGGCAAAAAAAGAAGCCTCTTCCATCTTTTATGCCCAGTGGAAGCTATACAGAGCCAAGGCCCTGATGGATGTGACCCTGATCATCATCCTGTCCTCCAGCAGAATTTTTGAAGCCTACCCCCTGTCCCTTTATTTTGATCCTGTGGGTTCGATTATTATGTCTTTTTTCCTGTTGTACTCCAGTTACAGTATCTGGCTTAATAAGATCAAAAAGAATATTCGGGGATTGTCGGAATAATTCCTTTGTGAGGAGCATTTCCATTTCGGATTCCCTATGGTAAAATGAATCTTTGGAAGAAGCCTGTAAAGGATTATCATGAAAGATAAAGGAGGAAGACAAGGAATTGTCGCATGACTATGAGAATTAAAGCGATCAAGGAACTGCATCCCGGGCAAATTTTAGGACAAACGTTGTATACGGAAAAAGGAGACATCCTGCTTCGAAAAGGGGTGTATATCTCCCCTTTCATCATCAAAAAGCTGCAAGAATCCGGGTACGCCAGTGTATATATATGGGAAGACACTATGGAATACGAACTGGAGGATGTAATAAGACCGGAGATCCGGCAAAAGGCCATCAATGATCTTCGCAAATTCACAAAAGCCATCGAAGGAGAAGACCCGAAGCGGGCAGAAGCCAATATGAGCATTTTACGAGCGGAAGTGTCCACCGTGGTGGACGAGCTCTTTAATCAAAAAGAAGTCGTCGTGGAATTGGTGGATATGAAAAACATCAACCGGGGACTCTATCAGCACTCGGTAAATGTGATGATTCACAGTGTGATCCTGGCCGTTGGTTTGGGACTGAACAAAACGGAAGTGGGGAAAGTGGCCCTGGGGGCACTGCTCCATGACATCGGATTGCTGTTTATGCCTACGGAGATCATGAAAAAAGAAGGCCCCTTAACCCCGGAGGAATTTGAGCAAATAAAGGAACACCCGAAAAAGGGATTTGAGTTTTTACGGGATAAGTTAAATGTGGAAGCCACCACAAGAATGGGGATTTTGGATCATCATGAACAGTATGACGGTTCCGGGTATCCCGCCGGCAAAAAAGGAACAGAAATTCATCTTTACGGAAGAATCATCGCCGTGGCCAATAAGTATGATTCCATTATTTCTGATCGCCATTACAAGAAAGCAATGCCCGTAGCCGAAGCCCTGGAATACATTATGGGTGGGGGCGGGTCGGTGTTTGACCCGGAACTTACCCGGATTTTTATTCGAAACGTGAACCCTTACCCCGTAAACACCTTAGTGGAGCTGAGTGACGGAAATGTTGCGGCGGTAGTGGAGGTGCATTCCAGCTTCTTTTCAAGGCCGGTGGTGAAGGTTATTCGGGGAAAGGATAAGGGGGAGAAAATTGATCTGCTACGGGAGAAGAACCGGGTGATCATAAATACCCTTTAAGTAGGCCGGGCTCGGATAATCATGCCTGTGCTCGGATTATCATGCCTGTGCTCGGATTATCATGCCTGTGCTCGGAATCATGTCGCAAAAAACCCCCTATAGTAAATAGGGGGGCGGAAGATGTTGGGGGCAAAATAGTGCTACACCCAAAAGCGCTAGGTAAAATAGGGCTACAAAAATAATAATTGATAGAGAAAGCTTCCGAGAATTCCGCTGAGGACGATCAGGATCAGATTTTTAGAATAAAGGGCCACAACCACAGCCAGGAGGCCGCCGACCAAGGAGGAGGGCAGGCTCTCCGTGGAAAAAAGAATTTCCGGAAAAATCAGGGCTCCCAAAGCGGCAAAGGGAATAAAGCTTAAAAAGCGCTTGATATAAGGCTGAAGGCGAAGCTTTTGCAACAGGACCATGGGAAGCATTCGAGGGATGTAGGTTACAATCGCCATGCCGAGGACGATTAACAGGGTATTATTCATAAAGATCCTCCTTCGGAAACAGAATGGTGCCCAGGAAGGCCCCCACCATAGTGGAAAGAATAATATTCCATCCCGTGGAAAAACCGGGGACCCAGGGAATAAAGGTTATGGCACTGTGGGTAAGCATTGCGCTCAGCGCCACCACCACGATGGGCAGGGAACCTTTCATGGAGGGTACCAGCAAACCGATAAACATTACATAAAGGGCAATGCCCATACTGTTTTGTAACATTTCCGGCAGGATGTTGCCCATAAACAAGCCCACCCAGGTGCCGGCGTTCCAGGCGGTAAAGGAGATCACCATGGGCCCGAGCAAAAAGGAAAAGGAAAGCTTCTTATTTTCATCAAGATCGATCACCGAGGCCAGGGAAAAGGTTTCATCGGTGATCCCGAAGGATAAAATACTTCGAAAAAGCTTAGGGGTACTCTCCTCCAGGCGCTGGGAAAGGGATGCGCTCATTAAAAAATGTCGAAAATTTAAAATAAAAGTGGTCAGGATGATCTCTCCCGCCGCAGCCCCCAGGGACATCAAATTCACCGCCACAAACTGGCTGGCCCCGGCAAATACGGTTAGGGACATCATGATACCCGTAAGGTAGGGAAGGCCTTCGGAGGCGGTCAAAAGGCCAAAGGCGATGGCAATGGGAAGGTAGCCCAGAGCAATGGGAATGCCCTGTTGTAATCCTTGTAAAAATAATGGTCTCTTCATAGCAAACGTCCTTTACATAGTTTTCATAAGCAATTATTTCTGTAACAGTGTATACCAAAAGCCTTTGGAAAGCAAACAAATCCGGGAACATTTTCGGGATGAAAATCCCGGAGCAGGGAAAGAAGGAGGGGAAGGAAATGGAAGACAAAGCACTGGGAAAAGTTTACTTAATTATGGGTCTTGGCATACTGGGTGTCTCCGTCTCCGCGGTTCTGATCCGCTCCACGGAGGCCCCCTCAACGGTCATTGCCATGTATCGAATGGTGTTCACCTTTTTACTGTTCACCCCTCTGGTGATAAAAAAAGGCGGCCTTCCCCTAAAAATCATTGGAAGGCGGGGCATTGCCCTGGCCCTCCTTAGCGGATTTTTTCTGGCCCTCCATTTTGCCGCATGGATCGAATCCCTAAAACACACCACCATTGCTTCCTCTACGGTGCTGGTAAGCCTGCAGCCCTTATTTACCGCCACCCTGGGATACTTCTTTTATAAGGAACGCCTCCGCCGGGGGCAAATTGTGGGTATGGGAATTGCCATTTTGGGCAGTGCCTTTATCGGACTTTCCGACTTCATCGGCGGTGGCGGGCATTTTTACGGGGATCTACTGGCGGTACTGGGAGGGGCCTTTGCTTCCGTATATGTGCTGCTGGGTCGGGGACTTCGAAAAACCGTGGGCAATCTGGACTATGTATACCTCGCCTATGGAAGCTGTAGTGTTACCCTGCTGGCGGCCAATCTCCTAGGGCAGACCCCCTTAACCGGCTATTCGGGAAATGATTATTTGATATTTATCGGTCTTGCGGTATTTTCCACCATCGGTGGCCATACCGTCTTTAACTGGGCCTTAAAATACGTGGAGGCCAATAAAGTATCCGTGGCACTGTTGGGAGAGCCTATCGGAGCCACGATGCTGGGGTTTTTAATCCTCCGGGAGGTTCCCAGCCAAGCCCAGCTCATCAGTGCCGGGATTATCCTTTTGGGCCTGTATATTTTTATCAAAGACAGCTTTCAAAGAAAAAAAACCACCGCCGCCCTGTCCTGAAGACAAGGGGCCGTGGTTTTTTTATTGTAGGAGCCGGAGGAAAAGGTTGCAAAATCCAAAGGTTGTAAAATCAAAAATTTACGCTAGGAAAAGCTTACAAAATTCCCCTGGTCAAATACGGGAACCTCTTCCCCTTTTTCCGTGATGCCGAAAATCTTCAGATCCTCGGTGCCGATCATAAAGTCCACATGGGTCAGGGAATCGTTGGCCCCTTTCGCCTTCAAGTCTTCCTTGGACAGGTCATCTCCGCCCTTAATACAACTGGGGTAGGCTTTTCCCAGGGCAAAGTGGCAGGAGGCGTTTTCATCAAACAGGGTATTATAAAACAGGATTTGTTGGTTGGAGATGGGAGAATCATAGGGAACCAAGGCGATTTCCCCTAAGTGTTTGGCGCCTTCATCGGTATCCAGGAGCTCCCGGAGCACTTCCTTTCCTTTGCGGGCATCAAAGTCCACTACTTTTCCCTTGGCGAAGGTGAAGCGGAAGTCTTCGATTAAATTGCCGTTGTAATTCAGGGGCATGGAGCTCACAACGGTGCCGTCCACGCCGTCGGCCTTGGGCAGGGTAAATACCTCCTCCGTGGGCATGTTGGCAAAGAAGACTTTGCCGTGGGGGCCTTGGTCTCCGCCCCCCACCCATCGGTGATCTTCAGGAAGCTCTAAGGTCACATCGGTACCCGCTGCATTTTCGTAGCGGAGGGCCTTAAAATGATGGTTGTTTAAGAAATCCAACCGCTGATTCAGATTTTGTTGGTGCTCTTCCCAAGCAGCAACGGGATCCGGTTGGTCCACCCGCACCGCTTTATAAATCGCCTCCCAGAGCTTATCCAAGGCGACCTCTTCGGAAACCTCGGGAAATACTTTTTTAGCCCAGGCCGCTGTGGGAATGGAGGCCACGCACCATACGTTCTGGTTCGTCATCATTCGGGTACGGTAATACTCCAGGCCTTGACTCATCACTTTTTGCTGGCGGCTCATTCTTTTCGGGTCCACGTCCTTCATCAGTTCCGGATCCGAGGCGGCAATACTTAAAAAGGCCGCGCCTTTTTTGGCGTATCCCTCCAGCATAACCTTCACCCATTCCGGGAACTCATCGAATACTTCGTCCTTGGCCATATCAAAGCGAATTTTCGTGGACTTTTCGTCAATCCATCGAATCACCACATCCCGGGCTCCGGATTCGTAGGCCTTTACACTGGCCAGTCTGGCGAAGTCCGCACATTCGATGGGGCTGTTGATGACTAAAATCTGGTCCTCTTGGATGTTGATGCCGGTTCGCACCAGCAGTTCCGCGTATTTCTCCAAATTATTTTTCATAGTTTGCCTCCTTTAAGATCTTTAAGCGTCTTAAAACGCATATAAAAACATTTTACTACATATAAAAAGATTTTTCCATCGATTTAGAAAACTTCGAGGATTTCACCGGGGAAGACTTTCTTTTATCCCCATAGTTTGAGATAATAAAAAAAGGTTTGAGATAATAAAAAAAGGCTCCCGGGGGAGCCTTAAATATTACTGTGCTTCATGAATGGCGGCAACCAAAACGTCCTCAACTTCTTGGGCGATTTCCAGCAGGGCCGGATTGCCAAGCATGCCCATCAGCTTCATGGGCAGGGGCATCCCGATATAGGTTTGACCGGATTTTGTATAAACCCCCACTTTGCAAGGCAGGAAAAAAGCCATTTCCAAATGTTGATCCAGTACTTGTTTCGCTTTTTCAGGGTTGCACACTTCGAGTAAGTGGAATTCCTGATCAAAATCCACTCCTTTGGATCGAAGGGTATCCTGGAAATTCAATTCACTGAGCACCCCGAAATCATGATCGGCGAGACTGTCCTTTATGGACTGGATGGCTTCCGTGAAGGATTTATCCGTTGCAACTTCATAGTTCATATCCATTCTTCAACACTCCTTTGATTTATAGGTACCGAGTATATATATACCCGAAGGATTGTGAAGATAACAGGAAAGGTAAAACTTAAAGAAAACCCTCTGCTTTCCCTGAAGGTAGGGAAAAGAAGGCGTAAAAAATCCACCCCAGAAGGAGGCAATGCATTAATGAAAATTCACATCACCCGACACGGAGAAACGAAGTGGAACCAAGAGCGGCGGATGCAGGGCAGCCAAAATTCTTCCCTGACATCCAAGGGGATGGCCGATGCGGAAAAACTGCAACAGCGCCTGGCATCGGTGAAGTTTGACAAAATCTATTCCTCTCCCCTGGGAAGAGCCGTAAGGACGGCGGAAATCATCAGGGGGGACCGGAAACTGCCCATCGAAAAAGTTCCCCAATTGATGGAAATGAACTTCGGAGCCTGGGAGGGGAGAACCGTAGAGGAAATCGAAAGGGCCTATGGCCAGCGGTATCGTGACTTCTGGGATGCTCCGGAAAAATATCAACCGGTGGAGGGGGAAAGTTTTGAAGAACTCTTCCAACGGGTGGAGCGGGGACTGAAGGAGATTATAGAGCGGGGGGAAGAAGGGGAGGTCTCCTTATTGGTGGCCCATGCGGTGGTGATCAAGTGCATCTATGCCTTGGTGAAAAACCTTCCCTTAAAGGAATTTTGGAATCCTCCCTTTATGTACGGAACCAATCTTACGATTTTGGAGATCAAGGGGGATGAAAAAGAGTTCATCCTAGAGGGGGATATCAGTCATCTACAGGATGAATGAAATTGATCCTCAAGGACCCGCCTTCCCGGTGGAAACTGTGGAGGGTTGGTGAGGTCGTTGAACCCTCTAAAGATAAAAATCTCATAGCACAAAGGCTGGAACAACTTAATGCGGTCTTGGCTGAGAAAAATAAGCGGAGTCGCCGTATCTGGAAAATCGTGATGCAACTACGGTACATTTTTCGGGAAAACGATTAAAACGAGGACTTTACCGCTCAAAAGACGGAACCCTCATGAACGCCGATGTTAACGGGGCCGCCAATATTCTTAGAAAAACCTTCGAAAAAGCTTTTGATGAAGCATTTTCAAACACGACTTGTTTATTAAAACCGATTGCATTGACCGTAAGGTATAAGTACTCCTAAAGGCTTGTCCAATGGGATAGCGGGGTTGGGTGTCTTTCGCACACCAACGTGTCAACTCCACCGGTGGTTAATCGTCATGCTTTGAGTCGATACCCCGGAAACCCCCACTTCAAATTTCGTAGAAATTAAGTGGTGGGAGTATTCATTACAATGGAACAGATAATTAGTTCAGGATACCATCTTCAAGGCTATGCAATGGGATAAGTTTGTAGTCAAATATCATAAAAAAATAACAGAACCCTTTGGGATTCTGTTATTTTTCATTGTTGAAAATATACTCAAAACATAGGGATAAGAATTAACTCATTAATTTCTCCAACTCTTCCACACCCTCTTTAAAGACCTTCATGGCATTGGATACCGGGTCTTTGGTCTCCATATCCGCACCGGCCTTTCTAAGGATATCGATGGGATAGTCGCTGGATCCGCTGGATAAAAACTCCAGGAAACGATCCACGGCGGGTTTTCCTTCCTTCAGGATCTGATCCGACAGAGCAATGGCTGCGGAAAAGCCGGTGGCATACTGGTATACATAGAAATTGTAGTACATATGGGGGATTCTAGACCACTCGTATTTGATCTGGTCATCAATAACCACATCGGGACCGAAATATTTTTTGTTCAGCTTCAGGTAATGATCACATAAAAATTCATTGGTCAGGGCGCCCCCCTGCTCCACCCGCTGATGGATATCCCGCTCAAATTCCGCGAACATGGTCTGTCGGAAGATGGTGCCCCGGAACTGTTCCAGATAGTGGTTTAGGATATACTTTCGCTTTTCCTTGTCCTCCACGGTTTTTAATAAATAGTCATTCAACAGGGCTTCATTGGTGGTGGAGGCCACTTCCGCCACGAAAATGGAATAGTTTCCGTAAACATAAGGTTGATTTTGCCGGGTTAAATAGCTGTGCATGGAATGTCCCAGCTCATGGGCTAAGGTAAACATGGAGTTCATGTCATCTTTATGATTCAACAGCACATAGGGGCGGGAGTCATAGGTACCTGCGGAGTAGGCGCCGGAGCGTTTCCCTTCGGTTTCATAAACATCAATCCATCGCTGGGAAAAGGCGGAGCGGATCCCCTCCTGGTACTCTTTCCCTAAGGGAGCCAGGGCATCGGTAACCATGGTGCCGGCTTCGTCGTAGGTGATGGGAAAGTCCACACCGGATACAATGGGGGTATAAATATCATAGAGATGAAGCTCATCCAGGCCCAGGACTTTTTTTCGAAGCTCCATGTATTTATAGAAACTCTCCAGATTGTTGTTGACCGCTTCAATAAGGCGGTCGGGAACGGTTACGGGAATGTTGTTTTCAAACAGAGCCGCCTCCCGGGCGGAGGAGAAATTCCTCATTTTACTGAAGAAAATGTTTTTGTTGACTTCACTTTGCAACAGGCTGGAAAGGGTGTTGATATGTCCCTCGTAAACCTTATAGTATTTTTCAAAGGCATCCTTACGAAGGCTGCGGTCCTTGGACATCAACAGGGGTACGTAGGATCCGTTGGTTAAGGCATGGCCCTCCCCTTGGGCGTCCACCGCCTCTTCAAAGGTCATATCCGCATTTAAAAGCATTCCGTAGGCGTTGCTGGGGGCATCCCCCAGTTCTCCCACCCGGGCCAGGACAGACTCCATCTCCTCCGAGAGAATGTGGGGCTTTTTACGGAGAAGGTCGGAGAAGTATTTTTTGTAATGGGAAAGATCCTCATGGTTCAATAAGGCTTCAATGGTCTTTTCGTCCCCTTCCAGAAGCTCGGGGATAAAAAAGGCGTTTTCTTTTTGGATTTCCGTTGCCAGTTTTTCCGATCGGGAGACCATCCCCTGATATTTGCTTTCCTTGGTATTCTCATCCATCTTTAACCGGGCGTAGGTGACCAGGTTCATCAGTTTTCGGCTGAGGTTTTCATAGGTTTCCAGGGCGGAACGAAGGGTTTCCCTGCTTTCCAGCAATCGTCCCTTGTAAAGCTGGAAGGCTTTGGATGCTTCCTTCAGCTCTGTTAAAGCGGTTTCCCAGGCCTCGTCGGAAACAAATAAATCCGTAAGGTCCCAAAGATATTTCTGATCAATACTTTCGCGTTTCATAGGCTCACTCCTTATAATTAATTTAAACGTATGGTAATTTTATCATGTATAAAGAATCCTTGCCACAATTTTAGAACTTTTATGAAAATATTGGTTTTGCCACTTTACAATGAAAATTTTGAAAATAAAGATGCATTCTCCCCGAGGCTATGATAAAATTATCTTGAAGTTTGCGTCGAAGGGATTTAAAAAACAACTAGGGAGGCGAAGCATCGATGAAGGAGACATTCGGTGAAGAAAAAGAGCAGCGGGAAGACCCCCGGGAGGACACGGAGGCGGTAAGCGGAGAGGACGCCTATGAAGAAGACCGGGAGGCACCGGAAGAAGGAGCGCCGGCAAGCGGAAAGGACGGCCGCGAAGAGGACCGGGAGACGGCGGAAGAAGCGCCGGCAAGCGGAAAGGACGGCCGCGAAGAGGACCGGGAGACGGCGGAAGAAGCGCCGGTAAGCGGGTATGGTACATATGAAGGGACGAATGAAGAACATAGGGAAATAGGGGACGAAACAACAGCCGCTACCGGGGACGAGAGAAGTTATACAGAGGAACCCCGGGACAGGGTAGAGAACAGCGGGGCTGCCGGAGAAAAAGAGGAAAAGTCGGAGAAGGGGAAAGCACTGAAAATGCCCAACCTCCCCAAGATGCCCAAAATGCTGAAGAAAAAAGAGGGGGGCGGAGGCTTCAATCTCCGAATCGGCAACAAAATCGCTATAGGATTTTTACTGGTGATCATCATTTTTGGCGTGGTGTCGGTACAAACCTGGATGGCCTTTAATGATTTGGAAGAGGCGATCTATGATTCCAATGTCGCCGCCGAAACCTATAATGATGTGGCACAAATGGATGCCGAACTTTGGCGACAGTACGCATATATTTACGAATATGTTAATCTTGGGCGAACGGAAAGCCTGCCGAATTACGAAGCCGCTGCAGAGCGCTTTGACGAATTATTTGAAAGGGTTTCTCGGGGGATTGAAGACCCGGAAATCATTGAGGAACTGGAACGAATCACCATCATGAAGGAGAGTATGGAATCCGTTCTTTATGAGAGCATCATTCCCAACATGGGAACCGATGGGGAACAATTTAATGAACGTAGACTGAGAAATGTGGAAAGCAGAATTCGCTATATTGGAGAATCTTTCGCCATTGTAAGGGAACACATCCAAGAGGATACCCAGACAATTATCCGGGAGGCGGAAGAGGTCATTGCCAGCGAGCGAAGACAATTGATCGTTTTCTTAGGAATCGCTCTGGGGATTGCGGTTATTGTGACCGTGGTGCTTTCCCGAGGCATATCCAAACCTCTTAAGGAATTGCAGGAAGAGGCGGAACGAGTGGCGAAAGGGGATCTTACCCTGGAGTTTAACGGAAGTAAGGGAAAGGATGAAGTCGGGGAGTTGTCCCGGTCCTTTGCACAAATGACAAGGAGTCTAAAAACACTGATTTCCTCGGTGAAGGAAGCTTCCGGAAAGGCAACCCAGTCCTCGGAGATTTTAATGGAAACCGCCAAGCAATCCTCCGGGGCTTCGGAAGATTTATCCAAAACCATTCAGGAAATTGCTGAAACTGCGGATAATCAAGCCCAAAACACCACGGAGGGGACGGAAAAGGCAAGTGAAATGGCTGCAACCATTGAAGACGTCTCAACCAGGACGGAAGGGCTTAAGAAATCCACGGAAAACGCGGATCGTTTACGGGAACAGGGCGTGAAGGTGGTGGATGACTTATTCGATAAAACGGAAACCATTAATCAAGTGACATCGGAGGTTTCGAAAATCATTCAGGAAACCGATGCCAATACGGAAAAGATCAACAAGGCCAGTATCGTTATCCACTCTATCTCGGAACAAACCGGGCTTCTCGCCCTTAATGCGGCGATTGAATCCGCCAGGGCCGGGGAAGCGGGAAGAGGCTTTGCGGTGGTAGCCGAGGAAATTCGGAAATTAGCAGATCAGGCCTCAAACTCCACGAAGGAGATCGAAGACATCGTTAAAGTATTAAAAGAAAAATCCAATGTGGCGGTTCGGGATATGAAGAATCTGGAAGGGACCATTTCGGACCAGGGAGAGGCCGTGAATGCCACGAAGGGGATTTTTAATGACCTGTCCAATGCCATTGACAACACCAAGGAGGAAACCCACGGGGTGGAATCCTATGTGGAGGTTATGCTGGGCAAGAAGGATGAGATCGTGGATGTGATCAATCAACTGGCATCCATTGCCGAGGAAAACGCCGCCAGCACCGAGGAAGCCTCCGCCGCCACGGAGGAGCAAACCGCCTCCATGGAAGAGATTCAAAGCGCTTCGGAACAGCTGACGAATTTATCCTATGACTTAATGGAAGTGGTAGGAGAATTTAAAGTATAAGAAAAGGGGCGTTAAAGATAGGATCCTGAAAAGATAGGGGGGTCCTATCTTTTTTAGCGTTTAATCGATTAAAACCATGGTATATAAAGGGTAAGGGAATTTTTCCCGACCCAGGATTCAACGATCCGGATAAAAAAAGGAGTGAGCATATGGGAATACTAGCGTGGATCATTTTTGGCGCTCTGGCCGGGTGGATTGCCAACGGCATTGCCGGGGATAAACGGCGGATGGGCTGTGGCATGAATGTGGTCATCGGCATCGTCGGCGCATCCATCGGAGGCTTGGTGTTTAGCGCTATTGGTGGAACCGGGGTCACCGGTTTTAACCTATGGAGTCTGTTTGTGGCCGTGGTGGGGGCGGTCATTCTCCTCAGTGTGATCAACGCCCTGCAAAAGTGAAAATCTGAAAACAGCGTAAAGCGTAATAAGAAGGAATGAAAAACCACTTTGAATTTTTTGAAAACGAAGTGGTTTTTTTGATGAATAGGATTGACGGAGGGGGGAAGATCGGGTAAGATAAAGAAGGTTATTTAGGCATTCGAAATATTAGGGGTAAAAAAATAGCCTTGATTAATAGAATGCCGTTAAAATACGATGGTGATCAACCCATATATCCTATTGCAATTAATCCATACATAACAACCACGCTGGTATAAAATACATTGAAAGAAATCGAGGGACGCTTATGAAGGTGAACCATCTTGCAAGTGAAAAGCTGAAGGACTTTAAAAGTTTTCCCCGGAATATCCGGCTGATCTTCGCGGTGATTTTGTTGAACAACATCGCCAAGGGCATGTTTATGACCCTGTATAACTTATATCTTCAGGAAGTGGGCTTCAATGCCAGCTTCATGGGAGAGCTGATTTCCATGACCGCCTTGGCCAGTGCCATTTTCCTGGTGCCCATCGGTTTTTTAAGCGATAAAATAGGGCGGAAAAAAACCATGATCATCGGCATCGTTTTCGCCGATATTTTGCAGATCCTTCGGGCGATTATTTTAAGCAGCAACACCTTGGTGCTCTTAAGCTTTTTACTGGGGGGCCTGAACTCCTTTTTCATGGTGGCCAACGCCCCCTTTCTCATCGAGAACTCCTCTAAGGCCATTCGGATGAAGGTATTCAGCATCAATTTTGCCTTGATGATCTTTTCCTCCATGCTGGGAAATATCATCGGAGGCGTCACCCCGGATATCCTTCAGGGGCTGTCGGGGATGAACGTTGCCGACGCCCAGCGGATGACTTTGATCCTATCCACGTTGCTGAGTCTCTTTGCCTTAATCCCCCTGCTGAAAATCAAAGAGCCGGAGAAGGTGATTGAAAAGGGGAGGGAAAAGCTGTGGAAGAGCCTGAAAAACATTAAAAACAGCGCCATCATTTTAAAATTCATCTTTGCCAACGCCCTGGTGGGCTTCGGGGCCGGGCTGTTTGTTCCCTTTTCCAATCTATATTTTGAAAATCAGTTTCAGCTGCCCACCTCCACCATCGGACTGATCATGTCCCTGGGCCAGGCCAGCACCGTGATTGCCATTTTGCTGGGACCCTACCTGAGTGGGCGCTTCGGTCGGGTAAAAACCGTGTTCTATCTCCAGATTCTGTCGGTGCCCTTTATGCTGATCCTGGGGGATACTCGGATCCTTTCCCTGGCGATCTTTGCCTTTTTAATCCGCCAGGCCATTATGAATGCCAGCAATCCCATCACCTCGGCGGTCATGCTGGAGGAGGTGCCGGAGAACTTAAAGGGCATTACCAACAGTCTGAATCATATGGTGTTTCAACTGGGCTGGACGGTGTGCGGCCGTTTAAGCGGAATCATCATCGACAACTACGGTTACGACTTGATCTTCTACCTTGCCGGGGGCCTGTACGCCACCTCGGCGGTGTATTATTACTTAATGTTCCGCCATATTGATAAGCGCAAAGCGGCGCCCGCCGTCGCAAAACCAGAACCGGCCTAACCGTCGGGAAAAGCAAAAAGTGTACCAGGGGGTCGGACCCTGCGGTACAAAAAGCAAAAAGTGTACCAGGGGGTCGGACCCTGCGGTACAAAAAGCAAAAAGTGTACCAGGGGGTCGGACCCTGCGGTACAAAAAGCAAAAAGTGTACCACAGGGTCCGACCCCCTGGTACAAAAATTCCCCCCCAAAAAAAAAGCCACGGCAGAGCCGAAGGCTTTTTTAGGTCTTATTCTGTTGTTTCAAGTAGAAGGCCACGAAATCCTCGGTTGTAAAATCCTTCACCTCGGAAAGATCCGGGTTTAGGGATCGGAAAAAGCAGCTGGGAATTTCTCCGGCCTTAAGGTTTTTCTCGATGCAGGGGTCGCAGCCCCTGGTGTGATTTACCGGATGCAGTTTGCAGCTGAAATCTTCGCAGGTACAAAAGTCGTTGGCGGGTTTCATAGGGGATCCTTTCTTATTCGTAATCATAAAAGTGGCGCACCTGAGAGGACTTGAACCTCCGGCCTGCGGTTTAGGAAACCGTTGCTCTATCCAACTGAGCTACAGGTGCAGGGACCATAACAGTAGAATAGTCGAAAACCGGATTTTTGTCAAGGGAGGCCCGAAGGCTCTAAGGGGCAAAGGGGAAAAAGTTCAAGGAATCCCAAGGTTTTTTGGGAAAAATCCTTTAGAATGATAGAAAAAATGGTATAATAGAACAGTCCAAAACGAGATTTTTATTTTTTGGGAATAATCAGTTAATTTTCAGAGGAGGCCCTTTCATGAACGAATTGGCATATATCAGCATCTTTGCGGGATTGATCCTGCTCTTTGGCGTGTGGGAGCGGATACGGCTACAGCGAAGATTAAAAAAGATTCCTAAAAGAATTCTTGTCAACGGCATCCGGGGAAAATCCACGGTAACACGATTGTTGATGGGAATGTTACGGGAAAAAGAATATAAAGTAGCGGGAAAAACCACAGGAACCATGCCGCGACTGTTTTATTGGGACGATGAAGAGGAAATTGAAATCATACGAAGCCTCCAGGGCCCCAATATTTCCGAACAGAAATGGGTGGTAAAAGAGGTGGCCAAAAAAGGGGCCGAGGCCCTGGTCACCGAATGTATGGCGGTAAACCCGGAGTACCAGATCACCTTTCAAAAAAGGTTGGTCCAGGCCAATATCACGGTAATCACCAATATTATCGAGGATCATCTGGATGTAATGGGACCCACCCTGGATCAGGTGGCGGAAGCCTTTAGTGAGACCATCCCCCAGGGAGGATATTTAATCATGCCCCCCAACCCCTACGAAGAGTATTTTCGAAAGAAGGCGAAAAAGAGAAAAACAAAAGTACTGATCGCAGATCCCGATGAAGTTACCCAAAAGGATCTTGACCGGTTCTCTTATATGATGT
Organism: Isachenkonia alkalipeptolytica; assembly: GCF_009910325.1. Taxonomy (NCBI): domain Bacteria; kingdom Bacillati; phylum Bacillota; class Clostridia; order Eubacteriales; family Clostridiaceae; genus Isachenkonia; species Isachenkonia alkalipeptolytica. Next base: position 68,048 of record NZ_SUMG01000010.1, on the reverse strand, counting down.
TTCCTGAAAATGTGGCCATCGGTTTTGTGTTGGCGGATTTGTGGGGAATTGACCGAACCACCGCCCTAAAGGGAATGGTCTATGCACCGGTGGACCCGGGCGCTCTGATTGTCAAAAACTTTGGCAGTGCCAAGGAACCCAGTTACTTTTTCAACGGCTTTGCAGCCAATGATGCAACCTCCACAAAAAATATCTGGGAAAGAATACAGGAGGAATATCCAGGTCTTCAACGGAAAATTGTGATTATGAACTGTCGGGAGGACCGGGTGGACCGAACCATACAATTTGCCAACGAGGTGCTTCCCGATCTCTCCATGGATCAGCTGATTCTTACGGGGAAAACCGTGCGTCCCATTGTGGAGGCCTTTGAGGAAAAGCGGATCCCGGCGAAGGAATTGATTAATTTGGAAAACAAAAAGCCGGAAGCCGTCGTAGACTTTCTTCAAAAAATTCCGGGGAACACCCTGGTTTACGGAATTGGAAATATCCACGGGGGCGGCGAGGAAATTGCCCATGGCATCGACGAGCTTTGTGTCCGGGATAAACCAAAGGAGATCAAGGACTATTATTCAAAGGTCCGGGACAAAAATGTTTCAGAAGATAATAGAGCCCAAAGGAGTGTAACCGCCCATGTTCGGAACTGACTTATATATAGCCATCGTTGTCGGAGTCATTATATCATTAATCTATGCGGAAAAAACCGGAGTCGTGCCCTCGGGCCTGGTGGTTCCCGGATATTTAGCCTTAGTGTTTGATCAGGTGTATTTTGTGTTGGTGGTGGGGGTAATCAGCCTACTGACGTATTTAGTGGTCACCCAGGGATTGGAACGGGTGACGGTTTTATATGGCCGGCGGAAGTTTGCCGCCATGCTCACCGTGGGCATCTTAATGAAAATGGGGTTTGATTTTCTCAGTCTCACCCCCTTTATCGTCCTGGAACTTCGGGGAATCGGGGTTATTGTTCCGGGACTGATTGCCAATACCATTGGGAAACAAGGGGTCCTACCCACCTTTGCTTCCACGTTTTTGCTGTCCGCCGTTACCTTTGGGTTTCTTACGGTTTATCAGCTGCTGTAGAAAAGGGGAAAGGAGTTTATTATGTCTAAGGAGTTAACGAAGCAGGAAAAACGAATGCTCTCTCATCAGTGGCATCAAAAAAGAGCAAGCTTCCATGCTACGGTGTTGCTGATATTTCTGGCCCTTCCTTTTTTAAGTCATCACTGGATCTTTACCTCCAGCGCACCGGAAAGTACCCGGGGGGAGGATGTGGAGTATCGAATCAGCATGGTGGGGGATATGATGATGGGTCGCCACGTGGAAGAGCACGCCTTGATGAATGATTTTCATATTGATTATGTTTTTGAATATGTCCGCCCATATTTTCAGGAATCGGATTACGTCACGGGAAACCTGGAGTCCCCCATCGTCGATGCGGAGGATCCGGAAATAGAAGCGCAAATGGAGGAGGCGGCCCTGCGCCACAAGGACATTCATCTCCATGCCCTGCCCTGGGCCATTGATGCCCTGGAAGGGGCCCATTTCGACTCTGTAACCCTGGCTAATAACCATTCCCTGGATTACGGGGACTTATCCCTGTACCAAACCCTGGATCACTTTGAAAACCGCGACGTGGAAGTTCTGGGTATCGGCCACGGGCTGGATCTCTCCACCCGACAGGTCAATGAAGGGTTGAAGGACTCCTCGAGAATCTCCTATTTTGATATGGGAGAGGATTCAACGGGGGCCATCATCAGCATTACCGATTCCTATGTCCGGGGCTTTGACGCCAGTGAGAATGTGGGGGGCGTGTTTACCAGTCCCAACATGGATGTCTTGGCCAATCGACTGATCCATGCAAAAACCCCAAAAGCCCAAGGTGGCGGAGGGGCGGATCTGGCCATTGTCCACATTCACTGGGGAGACGAGTACCAGGTTCGATACAATGAAAACCAACAGGAAGATGCCCAGTTTATGGCGGATTACGGTGCGGATATTATCATCGGCCACCATCCCCATGTGCTGCAGTCCGCCAGTATCATAGAAGGAAGAGATCCCTTAAATGAGGACCGGGATCATGAAACCCTGGTGATGTACAGCCTGGGGAATTTTGTGTTTGATCAGGGCTGGACCACCACGAAGGAATCCACCATCGCCCAGCTGGACTTTTTAACCGACGGATCCAAAGAATTATCCTTTGTGCCCATGTGGATTGAAAACGCCACTCCCAGAGAAACCGGAGGGCTGATGAAGGGTTACCGGGACCGACGGATTTTCAGAATGCTGAGCAAAGACTTGGATTCCGATCTTTACCGTGTGGAAAACGGCAGACTCGTCATTGATCTGGAAAAGACCAAGGTCCTTCAAGGAGGAAATTTGAATGATTAATTTTCGAAAATATTTAATGGGCACTTACATTCTCTCGGGAATTATTTTTGTATCCCTCCTCGGCTGGACCTATCTGGAAGCGGCGAACCAGGAGGAGGTCTCCCGGGCGTTTCTACAAAATCAAATTGCCAAGCTCAGTGCCGACGACGGTTTAACCCCCGAGGAGCGGGAGGCCGCAAGGGAGGCTGACCGCATTGCGGCGGAGAACGCCAGAGAGGAGGAGGAACCGGATTACTCCATTGACTTTTACGGCGTCAGCGCCATGCACCCCATAGCGGCGGAAGCGGGCATGGAAGTCATGGAAGCCGGGGGTACCGCCGTGGACGCGGCCATTGCCATCTCTTTTGTCTTAAACGTGGTGGAGCCCTACGGCTCCGGGATGGGAGGCGGCGGCGCTTTAGTCCTCCATGATCCGGAAGAAGGGGTGTACAGCTACGACTACCGGGAGATCTCACCCTTAAGCGCCAGCTCCTCCTGGGGCGGACCGGAACGGGGCATGGCGGTGCCGGGGATGGTCATGGGGATGGAAACCCTGCATCAGGATCATGGGACCCTGTCCTGGGAAGCCCTGTTAGAACCATCCATTAAAATTGCCCGGGAAGGGTTTCGCGTAACGGAGATGTTTCATATTCAAGCCATCAACGGAGCCCGGTATTTAAAGGAAGGACCGGTACAAGAACGGCTGTATCCCGACGGGCACCCCATAAACAACGGAGCACTCCTGGTGATGCCCGAGCTTGCCGATTCTCTGGAGAAAGTGCAGCAAGGAGGATCCGAGGCCTTTTACCAGGGAGAAATCGCCGAGGCGATCCGCCGACGGACGGGAATGACCGAGGCGGACCTTTTGGCCTATGACGTCAATGTGGATGAACCGGCCAAAGGGGAATTTCACTTTTACGATGAAAGCGAAGACCGTTGGCGGGAACAGACCATTTACGGTGCGGCGAATCCCACCTCCGCCATCGTAACCATTCAAGCCCTGCAAATGGCCTCGCAACTGGATTTAAGCGAGTATTATCAAGGGGCAAATATGGAGGAAGGCTTCTTTTTAGGGGATCTGCTAAGGGATGAGGCCCTGACAGGGGACTACATCCATTTGATGAATGAAATAATCCGGGTGACCTATGAGGACCGCTTAGATACCATCGGGGATCCGGATTTTGAAGAGGTGGACCAAGACGCCTTAACCTCTCTGGAGTACACCGAGGAATTATTGTCGGAAGTGCGCATGGACCCGGGAAATGAACCGAGTATGTCGGAGATCGAATCCCTTTTTGATTCCCCCGGGGAACGAGGGGATCCGAAGAATACCACCCATTTTGTTGTGGTGGACCGGGAGGGGCGGATGGTCTCCGTGACCAATACCTTAGGGGAGCTCTTCGGTGCCGGGATTGAAGTGGGGGGATTTTTTATGAACAACCAATCCCGAAACTTCAGCGATGACCCCGAGTCGCCGAATTATTATCAACCGGGAAAACGGCCGAGAACCTTTGTCTCTCCCCTGATTTTGGAGGAACATGGAAGACCGGTGCTGGGCATGGGAACCCCCGGCGGTCGGCGGATACCCACCCATGTCTTCCAAACCATTATGCAGTTTTATTATGGAAAAGACGAAGGGGGAAATCCCCTGGACCTGCAGGAGGCCATTATGAAGCCGAGATTTTACTTCGAGGACGGCTCCATTTACGTGGAAGAGCCCCTGGATGATGCGGTCATCAGTCAACTGCGGGAAAAAGGCTGGTCGGTTCGTACCAACACCTCCAGTATCTTTTACGGAGGGATCCAGGCCCTGGGTCTTGAAATCGACGAAAACGGTTTTGTAAAGAGCATCTACGGCGGCGGCGATGACCGGCGGCGGGGCACCTGGCAGATTAAAAATTGGGACGGGGAAGAATAAAAAACAGAGAAGAATAAGGAAATGAGAACACTCCCCGGAGTAGCGGTCCCGGGGATTTTTTTCGGTTCAATTTCCGGGGGAATTTTCACATAATTTATGGATTTTCACCGCTTTTTCAGCAGGAGTTTTCTCCGTGGATGGAGAATAATAGTAGTAAGCATCAGAAGGATGGATTAAAAAAAGGAGGGAAAGATGATGGCTAGAATTTATGGAGATCGGATCGTACTTCGGGAATACCAGGAGGAAGACCTGCGCTACATCCGGAAATGGGTTAACGATCCACAAATCACCGATTATTTATCGGATATTTTTCTGTATCCCCACAGCATAGTGACCTCGGAGAACTTTTTAAGCCACATGATGGAGGGGAAAAGCGACAATACCAAGGGTTTTGTGATCGGAGACCGGCAGTCGGAAAAATACATCGGACAGATCGACATGTTCAAAATCGACTGGAAAAACCGCTGCGCAGAAATCGGTCTGGTTATCGGGAATCCTGAAAATCTCAACAAAGGCTACGGCCGGGAGGCGATCCGTTTGCTGCTGGACTTTGCCTTTCACCGGATGAATCTTCACCGAATCGAGCTGGAGGTCTATGATTACAACTTACGGGGCTACCGTTGCTATTCGAGCTGCGGCTTTCAAGAAGAGGGACGGCAACGGCAGAAGTTTTTCCACAAGGGTGAGTACCGGGATAAAATTCAAATGGGAATACTGAAGGAGGAATTCAAGGATCCGGGGGATGAAAAAAGAAAAAAGAAATAAGAATTAGCAAAATTATAAGGTAAAGTGCAAGAAACGGGGTATAAATATAAGTAGCTGATAATAAAATGTCTTGACCTTCGGGTTAAGGGAAAGGAGCGTTGAACCCATGTTATTGGAAAAAGTCTTGCTGTGTACGGATTTTTCTCCTCCGGCGGAGAAGCTGGTAAAATGCATTGCCGAGCTGCAAAAGTCTGGGCTCCGGGAAGTGGTAGTACTTCATGTGATTGATATCGACTCCGGGGAAGCTCAGGATGAAGCCCTGCAACAAAAGAACGAAGAAAAACTTGCAAAGATCGAAAGAGAAATGGAGGAAATGGGTCTGCAGGCAAAAGGAATAATCACTTCCGGTGTTCCCAGTGTGGAGATCGCCCGGGCCGCCGAGGAGGAAGCGGTTTCCCTGATCCTGTTGGGATCCCATGGGAAAGGTTATATCAAAAGCCGTTACCTTGGAAGCACCACCTTTGATGTTCTCAGAATGACGGAAACCCCGCTGTTGATCGAAAAATACTTGGGGATTGAAGAGGGGAAAATGGAACCCTATTGCACGCAAAAGTTCTCTAAGGTATTGATTCCCGTGGATTTCTCGGAACACTCCATTGAGATGATGGAAAAGATCAAAGAAACGAAGGGCATACAAGGGGTTATTCTGGTTTCCGTAGTTGAAAAAAGTGAAAATCAGCAGGAGTTGGAAAACAGCAAGAAAGAGTGGAAGGAACGACTGGCCATTATGGAAGAGGAATTCCTATACCACGGTTATGAAGTCCAAAGTCATGTACGGGAAGGCACCGCCTCAAGAAATATTATGGAGGTGGCGGAAGAAGAGGGGGCTACCCTCATCGCCTTGGCTACCCGGGGGACGGGAGCCATTGAAAAACTCTTAATCGGAAGCACCATAGACGCCGTGGCAAGACAGTCGAAAAATCCGGTGCTGATTTTTCCATCGAGATAAGTTATTAAGAGAATACTTTGAGAAAACCGAAACCGGTGAAGCATCCGAAAGGGTGCTTTTTTTGAAAAAAAGAAAGAATCCATCAAACCCACACCTTAGGAGGCGAAGCAATGATACTGTCGGGCAAGGAAATTCAAAAACGCATGGGAAAGGATCTGTTTATCGAGCCCTTCCGGGAAGAGCAGCTAAATCCCAACAGCTACAACTTAAAGCTCCATGACGAGCTACTGATGTACACCGATGATGTGCTGGATATGAAAAAGGAAAACAAGGTGGAAAAGATCACAATCCCTCCCGAGGGCCTGGTATTAGCTCCGAACCGGCTGTATTTGGGAAGAACCATGGAATACACCCGAACCTTAAAGGTGGTGCCTATGCTGGAGGGGCGATCCTCCGTGGGAAGGCTGGGGCTGTTCATTCACGTCACTGCCGGCTTTGGGGACGTGGGCTTTTCCGGTTACTGGACCTTGGAAATCTTTTGCATCCAGCCCATCCGGATTTATCCCCATATTGAGATCTGTCAACTGTACTATCATACCATTGAAGGGGACTACGAGGCCTATCACAGCGGAAAGTACCAAAACAACCAAGGGATTCAGCCCAGTTATCTGTATAAGGATTTTGAGTAGGGACGTCTATGGGTAAATTTCACTGTAGATAAATAAGACTGTAGATAAATAAGACTGTAGATAAATAAGACTGTAGATAAATAAGACTGTAGATAAATAAGACTGTAGATAAATAAGACTGTAGATAAATAAGATTGTAGATAAATAGACTGCAGATAAATAAGATTGTAGATAAATAGACTGCAGGTAAATATTGTGTCAGGGAAATACCGCCGCGAGGATAGGCTCCGTAGCAAGACTGGGGGGGATAAGTGGCGGCCGGAAACGAAGAACAAACGTTTGATAAAACAGCAGTTCTGTGCTATACTGGATGTATAAAATCGAGTAATCAAAAAGCAGGGTGATGGCATGGAACTTCAAGAAAAGTTAAGAGTATTATCCGACGCGGCAAAGTACGATGTGTCCTGTTCCTCCAGCGGAAGCAACCGGAAAAACACCCCGGGAGGCCTGGGCAGTGCCTCCGAGGCCGGGATCTGTCATTCCTGGACCGAGGACGGCCGCTGCGTTTCTTTGCTGAAAATTCTTTTTTCCAATGAATGTGTCTACGACTGCATCTACTGTATGAATAAAAACTCCAACCCGGTAGAGCGGGCCAACTTTACCCCCCGGGAAGTTATTGAACTGACCCTGAACTTTTATAAACGAAATTACATCGAAGGCCTGTTTTTAAGTTCCGGCGTGGTTAGAAATCCGGACTATACCATGGAGCAGCTCTTAGCCGTGGTCAAGGGCCTTCGGGAAGCGAAATTTAACGGATACATTCACTTAAAAGGCATCCCCGGGGCCGACGAGGCCCTGATTCATGCGGCGGGAAACTACGTGGACCGGATGAGCATCAATATTGAGCTGCCCTCGGAAAAAAGCCTGCTGAGTCTGGCCCCTCAAAAGAAAAAGGAAAGTATCCTAAAGCCCATGGCCTCTTTGAAAGAGGAGCTCGCCGTGTATCAGTCGGAAAAAAAGATCTCAAAACATACCCCCGCCTTTTTACCGGCGGGGCAAACCACCCAAATGATTGTGGGGGCCAGCCCCGAGTCGGATTTAAACATTCTTCGGCTTTCCGAAGGGCTCTATCACCGCTATTCCATGAAACGGGTGTATTATTCGGCCTATATCCCCGCCAACGAAAACCGCCGCCTACCGGCCCTGCAAACAAAACCGCCCCTCCTTCGGGAGCACCGCCTGTATCAGGGGGACTGGCTCCTTCGCTTCTACGGCTTCACGGCGAAGGAACTGCTCAACCCCGGCAATCCCAATTTCGATCTGGACCTGGATCCCAAGTGTTTTTGGGCCCTGGAAAACTTAGGGCTGTTTCCGATCGAAATCAACAAAGCCACCTATGAAGAGCTGCTTCGAATCCCCGGGGTGGGAATCCGCTCCGCAAGGAAAATCATCAAGGCCCGGCGGGTGGCCGCCCTGAATTATCAGGACTTAAAGAAAATCGGTATCGTCCTGAAACGGGCGAAGTACTTTATTACCTGTCGGGGAAAGTACTACGGCGGTATCGCCCTGTATCCCGAAAATATCCGACGACAGCTGATTCAAAAGCCAAAGAATCATCATCAGCAGCTCTCGATTTTTGATCTCTACGAAAAAAGCATCCTAAAAACCGAGGCAAAAAGCAAAGTGCTGGGGGAATTGTAATGCGGATTGTAACCTATGACGGCACCTTCGAAGGCCTGCTGACCGTGGTCTTTGTCTGTTACTTAGAAAAACTGAGGCCCACCGATATACAGGTGGAGGGGGCGGTGGAAAAGGACTTTGTCTCCAGCTACCGCTTCATTAAAACCGAAGAGGAGAAGGCGGACCGGGTGTACCGGGGGATTGAAGAAAAAATCTCCCGAGAGGCTCTTAAAAACTGTTATTACGCCTATCTTTCCCAGGAGGCCTCCCACAGCCTCAGGATCTACCGATATCTTCGCCTGGGCTTTCAAAAGGGAAGGGATATCGATGCCTGTATCACCGAGGACGCAGTAAAAAATCTTCACGGTCTGGTGCAAAAAGTCCTCCGGGAAAAACATCGAATGCTGGGCCTTACCCGGTTTATGGAGCTGGAGGACGGGACGCTGTACGGAAAAATCCAACCGAAGTATAATATCCTCGGCCTGATCGCCCCTCATTTTGCCGATCGCTTAGGGCCGGAGCGGTGGATGATCCACGACGAAGGGCGAAACCTGTTGGTCATCGGCACCCAAGGCAGTTGGCTGCAGCGGGAGTATAATATCGACGGGGCGCTAAAGCTCCATCAACGGGAGGCGATGTTCCAATCCCTGTGGAAGGAGTTTCATCAAAGTATTGCCATTACCGAACGGAAAAATAAAAAGCTGCAGCAGCAGTTTATGCCGAAGCGCTATTGGAAGCATTTGACGGAAATGCAGGGCGCTCCGCCCCCGGGCGGAGAAAAGCCCGCCCTTAAGAAGGAGACATAAATAGACTCAAGACGGTTTTGAAACCCCAAGGAAAGGGGTATACTATTAACATACTCAATCTTTAAAAAAGTCTAGTAATAAAGCGGCAGCACTCCTACTGCCGCGGCAAGACCAAGCAAGACCAAGCAAGACCAAAAAAGTGTACCACGGGGTCGGACCCCGTGGTACACTTTTTTTCCTTTAGGCGCTTTCCTTTAGGCGCTTTCCTTTAAGCGCTTTCCTTTAAGCACTTTCCTTTAAGCACTTTCGTTTACTTTATCGGGAAAGTATTTTTTCGCAATCTCTTCCAGGACAAAGGTTTCCCGGAGAATGGAAAAGCCCATGGAAGCCTCTTTGTTTTCAATCACCCGGCGGTTATGGTCCAGGGCGTCGAAAATATTGACCCAAAGGGCCTGCATGCCGTTGTTCTTTTCGTAATCCTCCAAGGTCGGCTCCAGAAATTCATCGGAGGCGGTGCACCGGTAAAAGTAGGACTCCATATGAACCAGGTCGTATTCCGGTTTGTAATGGGGCCGGTACTCGTCGATGTAGCCGAAGGGCTCAAGCACCTGGATATTTTGGGCGCCGGTTTCCTCCATCAGCTCTCGTTTCAGTCCTTCAAGCAAATTCTCTTTGGAGTCCACACCGCCGCCGGGGAAGCTGTAGTCGTTGTAGTGCTTGGTATACATCAGTAGGATGTTCTCACCCTGTAGGATAATCCCCCGGGCCGTGGTCCGCGGAAAGGTTCTTCCCTCGGTGGACGCAAGGTCGGGGTGAATCATTTTTTTTAGTAATTGCAAAGTATTTCACGTCCTTTGTTGGATTGTTGATTTCACCCTTAGTAGCATATCATAAACCGGGGAAAAAGGAAAATTGGCCCGTAAATCTTAAAAAAATATACATAGGTATAAAAAAGCATACAAAAGTACAAAAAATATGGTATCATGATAAAATGAACAAAAATCACAGCCGAGTTATAATTTGTAGGGAGGGTTATGGCATGAAACAAGGAAGAGACCAAAAAAAGCTCATTGGAATACTGGGAATCTGCCTTATGATACTGATCAGCGGAGCCTTACCGGGGAAGGGGTTTTCCTCCGGCTTAAGTTATGGATACAGCGGGGAGGAGGACTCCCTGTTAACCGTGGGAATAGAATCCTCCACGGGGAATTTCAATCCCTTTTATTATCCCCAGGGGGCCGACGGCGACGTGGTGGATTTGGTATTTCAACGGCTGGTGCGCCGGGATTTTGAGGGAAACTGGACCGGAGACGCCGCCGAAGAGTGGGAGATAAGCGAGGACGGGAAAATCATCACCGTAACCTTGAGGGAAGGGCTCACCTTTTCCGACGGAGAGGCGGTAACGGCGGAGGACGTGGTGTTTAGCTACCGGGTGATCTCCGACCCTTCCTATGCGGGGGGACACAACACTTATGCCCGAAAGCTAGAAGGCTACCAATCCTACCGGGAAGGGGATACCGAGGACTTTCCCGGAGTGCGGGCCATCGACGATGGAACCGTGGAATTTCGCTTTCAACAAGGAGGCGGGGAAAATCTGGAGAGTGTCGGCTTTTATATTGTACCGAAACATGAATATCAGGAGTTTTACCGATACAACGATACCGCCCGGCTTCGGGAAAAACGGTCAGAGCCCTTAGGGTCGGGACCCTATACGTTAGAAAACCTGATCATGGGGGAGTATGTCTATTTAACCGGGAACCCACACTATTACAATGAAGAGACCTATGCCATTGAAGAAATTATTATGCAGCTGATTGAAGAAAATACGGAAATCGATGATTTAACCCAGGGAAACGTGGATTTGATCAACGGCCAAAGTGAAATCCGAAACATCAAGATTGCCAAGGGAGAGGATGGAATCGCCCATAACAAGTACTACAACGACAGCCAGGGTCTGTATTTTTTCAATCATGAAAACGGCGCCACCCAGGACCCCGCCGTCCGAAAAGCCCTGCGACACGCCATGGACCTAGAGGAGCTGATGGAACACCATTTTGAAGGCTACGGCACGGTTCCCGCCCATTTCTTCGGTGAAAACGCGGATATTGCCGATGAAGAGGGGATTCAGTCCCTAAAGAATCCAAGCTATGATCTCGAAAAGGCCAAGGAGATCTTAGCGGAGGGGGGCTGGCATTTAAACGACGACGGCTACCGGGAAAAAGACGGGGAGGTACTGACCCTCAGGATTATAGGAAGTACCCATTCGGATATTATCGAAACCCTAAGCCCCCTGTGGGATCGGGACTGGGCCAATGCCCTGGGAATTGAAATCGATAACGCCTACGGAGGCATGAACGCCATTATGGAGGATCTGATTTATGATGCCGACGCCAATGTGGACGTGTGGAATGTGGTGTTTCTAGAACTTTCCCTGGATCCTTTTGCTCCTCTCGGCGCCGTGGAAGGGTATTTCCATTCATCGAATATCGGCACCAACCGGGGAAATATCAGCCGCTACCAAAATGAAGCCCTGGACGAACTAATCGAAAAGGCCCGGGAGACCGAGGACTTGGAAGAAGAGAAAGCCTATTATGTTGAAATCGCCGAAATCCTTCAGGAAGAGGATGCATACGCCCCGGTGTATACCCCCGAATATTATGATCTGTATACCGAGAAGCTGACGGATTTTAAGACCAACAGCCACTTTACCTGGACCCGGGCCTTAGAGACCGCACGGTTAAGCGGAGAGGATATAAACCGAGACGGAAATGGTGGAGAAGAGGAGGAAGGCGTTCCCTGGAGGACCGCAAGCTACGGGGTAATTGCCCTATTCCTTCTGTTTAAATGGAAAAACCGACGGTAACGGCGGTAAGGATTCGAAAATTTCTCCCCACTGTGATTTTCCTCACAGAATTCTAGTTTTCCAGGGGGTATAATGAACCCAGATGAAAAAAACCAACAGGAAAGGAAGGATCCTATGAAAATTACGAAGGATATGAATATCGGTGATGTGGTTCGAACCTATCCCCAGTCTATTGCAATTCTCGGGAGTTTCGGCATGGGGTGCGTGGGTTGTCCCTCAGCGCAGATGGAAAGCATTGAAGAAGCCGCCCAGGTTCACGGCATGAACGCCGATGAGATTGTGGAACAATTAAATCAAAACCTGTAGAAAGATCGTGAAAAGATCATAAAAAGGTTATAAAAAACAATAAAAAATACAACAAACAAACAGTGAACAAACAACAAACCAAAAAACTCCTTCGAAATGAAGGAGTTTTTTCACTTTTGTAGAATATCTTATGGTAAGCCATTATGGAAGGAGTGATAGAATGACAAACTATAACAAACTGGTCCGGGACCGGATTCCGGAGATGATTAAAGAGGCGGGGAAAACCCCGGTCACCAAGGTGATCCCCGAGGAAGAAATGGAAAGCTACCTGATTCAAAAACTGGAGGAGGAAATCCGGGAGTTTAAAGAAACCCGGGATTTTGAAGAGCTGGCCGACCTTCTCGAGGTGATTGATGCCCTGGCAAAGCTGCGGGGGGATGATCTTTTCAGCTTGGAACGGATCAAAGCCGATAAGAAAACCGAGCGGGGAGGATTTGAAGAAAGAATCCTGCTGGAAAGCGTAGAAGACTAAGGGAGGAAAATCCATGGCCTATATGAAAATTAAGGACATCAACTTTTATTATGAAGTAAAGGGCAATCCCGACGGGGAAAAAACCATTGTGTTTTTAAACGGGGTAATGGCCTCCACCAACAGCTGGAAAAGCTATGTAAAAATCTTTGAAGCCTTAAATTTCAAAATCATTCTCCATGATTTTAAGGGCCAGCTCCTGTCGGACAAACCCAAGGGGCCCTACCGCTTTGAGGACCACGCAAAAGAGACCCGGGAACTGCTAAAGGCCCTGGGGGTAAAAAAAGCTCATTTCATCGGAACCTCCTACGGCGGTGAGGTGGGAATGAAGTTCGGAGTGCTTTTCCCGGAGATGGTGGAGAGTCTCACCTTGATCAATTCCGTCAGTGAAATGGACGAGACCCTTCGATTATTTGTGGAGGGATGGAAAGAGTCCGCCGGGAGAAAAGACGGGGAGGCTTTTTTCTGGGACCTGGCCCCGACGATTTATCACAGTTCTTTTTTAGAGAAGGATCCGGAAGGATTGAAAAAACGGGCCCGGGGAATGAAGAACCTGGATGAGGAGTTTTTCCAAGGACAAATCGCTTTGTATGACACCTTCTTACAGGATATTTATATGACCGATGAACTTTATTTGATCAAAGCCCCCACGTTGATTATCGGTGGGGAAAAGGATTTGTTAAAATCCATAAAGTTTCAGGAGATCCTGGCAAAGAACATTCCCCACGCCGAATACGTGGTGATCCCCGACTGTGGTCATGTAACGATTTTTGAAAAGGAAGAGGAATTGAAAACCCTGTTGCTGGGTTTTGTGATGAAGCATATCAGAACTATCTGCTAACAGGAAAAAGTTGCTGACTAGGACTATCTGCTGACAAAAAATAGCTGCTGAAAAAGGATCGCAAACAAAACGGGCAGTAAACAAAAAAAGAGTAGCAAACTAAAAAAACGATAATAAAAAAACGATAGCAAAAAACGATAGCAAAAACGATAGTAAAAATAATAGTAAAAAACCTCCTGTGATAATGCTCAAGGAGGTTTTTTTTTCTAAATTTCACCGGAGGGGGAAATCAGATGGGCTTTAATCAGGCCGTCTCTAAGGGCCACCGCCACGATGGCGGCAGCGCTTACCTTTAACAGATCGGGAAGGAGAAAAGGCAGGGCCCCGGTGGCCACGGACTGGGTAAGGCTCATCCCTGTCACCACCATCAGCTGAAGGGAGCCGAAGGTGTAGACCACCACGATTCCCGCCGCCATGGCGGACAGTTGAATCACGTACTTCGATACCTTGCCCCGGGAAAACTTGCCGTAGCCGAAACGGGTAAGATGTCCGATGACGTAGGCCCCGGCCATAAAGCCGAAGATGTATCCCCCCGTGGGGCCGAGGAGGGCACCGAAGCCGGAACCGCCCCCGGCAAACACCGGAAGGCCGATGAGGCCGAGGAGGGTGTAAAGGGCCAGGCTATAAAAGCCCAGGGTGGGCCCTAAAATCGCCCCGGAGAGGGTTACTCCCACAATCTGCAGGGTGATGGGCACCGGGGTGAAGGGCAGGGGAATTAAAAAAATCGATAAAATACAGGTCATGGCCGCAAACAGGGATACTAAAATCAGTTCTCTAAGATTTTTCATGGGTCTCATCCTTTCTTCGGGTAGTGGGATTTTTTAGTCTCTTGTCAAGTTTTCTTTCAAGATCCGAAGCTATGTACCAATTCTTCTTACTTTAGTATGGGGTATTGTAACATTTTCATCGGTCTTTTCCCGTTTCTGTAACGCTTCTGTAATTAGTATAAACAAGGAAAAAAAGATTGTCAACCAATATAAATAAATTGGTTAACAATCCGGCAAAAGGGTCAGGTTTTAAGGGTGGATTTCAGGATTCCTTTCCGTGGCCGGGGACGCCGGAGCCTCGGAAGATGCTGACTCCGGCTTTGGGTAGAAGGAAGCCGCCGTCCCAGGCTTTTTTCTGAGAGCCGCCCTAGGCTCTTCCCTGGGAGCTGCCTCAGGCTTTTCTACGGACGCCCTCCCCCGGTCGAAACGTACAATCAGAATCACTGCAGAAAGAATGAAAATACAGCCGATCAGGATCGGAAGGTTCAGGAGCTCATTAAAGACCAGCACCCCGATGACAATGGAGGTAATAGGCTCCAGGGTGCTGAGGATTCCCGAGCTCTGGGAGCCGATGCGCTGAATCCCCACATTCAGCAGGTTGACGGCCCCCAGGGTGACGAAAATCGATAAAAACACCGTCACCCCCCAGCCCAACAGGGTCAGCTCTAAGGTGAAGTGCCCGGTAAACAGGGCAAAAAAGAACATCGACACCGAGGCGATCAGACTGAGGTAAAAGGTCAGGGTCAAGGAAGAAAGGGCCTTCAGTCCGCTCTTATCAATATAGAGCACGTAAAAAGCATAGGTCACCCCGGAGAGCAGGGCCATAAAAATTCCGAAGAGACTGCCGCTCAGCTCGCCGTTGTATAGCAGATAGATCCCAAGGGTACTGAGAATGCCCGCAAAGGTCTTAACAAAGGTCAGCCGGTCCCGGTAAAAAACCGTGGAGCCGATGATCACCAGAATCGGATAAATAAAATGCAGGGTAGTGGCCACTCCGGTGGAGATATAATTATAGGATACATACAGGGTCATGGCCGTGGCGGCGTAGCCCAGGATCCCCACCGCTAACAGGTTTTTCCCTTGGGTTCTGGTAATTGCAAAATTTAAATGGGGGCTGCGGCGAATCATCCAAAAAAGCAGGGGAAGGGCGAAGAAAAACCGCCAGAATACCAGGTTAATGGAGTTGCCCCCCTGGGAGAAAATAATTTTGGCCAGCAAGGGCATGGACCCGAAAATCATTCCGGAGATCATCACTGCCAGGTAGCCGATGGTTCGAGACTGCATGGAAAGCCTCCTTTCTCTCAAGTCGTTTACCCTTATCATAGCATATCGGACAAAAAATGATAGGGGGAAAAAGCGGCATGAAAAAGCGGCATGAGCAAGCGGTATGAGGAAGCGGCATGAGGAAGCGGTATGAGGAAGCGGTATGAGGAGGCGGTATGAGGAAGCGGTATGAGGAAGCGGTATGAGGAAGCGGTATGAGGAAGCGGCATGAGGAGGCGGTATGAGGAGGCGGTATGAGGAGGCGGCATGAGGAGGCGGCATGAGGAAGCGGCATGAAAAAGCGGCATGAAAAAGCGGCATGAGCAAGCGGTACGTCGCGGCAACTAAGAAGGCATAAAAAAGTCCCCTAATCTCGCAATTAGAGGACTTGTAGTGTTTTTACGAACGTTTTACAGCACTTACTTCGGGTCAATCAATCCGCTCATTCGAATGATTTCCGCGCCCTTGGCTTCCAAAGCGTCGGCGAACTGGTTGATGCCCACGGAATCGCTGGCCATGTGTCCCGCCACGACGATGTTACCGATGTTTTGTTCCTTAACGGCTTTAATGACGTCCTCGGGCATGTGCATACATACCAAAGTGCCCACTCCGGCTTCGAAGTAAGACTTAATCACGTTGGTTCCGCCGCCGGTGCCCCCGGCCATAACCACCACTACTTTACCCGCATAATCCTTTTCGCTTCCCACACGGATCACCGGTTTCGCGGAAGTCCGTTGGTACTCCACCCGGGTTTCCAGGGCGTCGGTAACGTCCTTTAACGTCGCCTTGGGCTGGTCCTTTAGTTTCTCGTCCAACAGGCTTTGCACCGTTCGCTCGGCTAAGATATCCGCCGGGGTATGCACCGCCATAAAGGGCATTTTCATCAGCTTTGCTGCGGATACCGCCCGGTCGTAGTTGGATACATGCAGGCCTCGTTCCACCTGGCCTTTTTTCTCCTGGAGGGCTTTTTGGGCCTTATTAATCGGGACCCCTGCCTTGGTCATGGTATCAATTTGATTGTCCATTACCTTGTGCAGGTTGATTCTAGGATCTCCACCGCTGGGATGATGGGTGATGACCAGGTCCGCACCCAGTTTTTCCGCCAGCATCATTTCCGCCAGTTCCATATCCACGCCGATGGCCACTTTTTTAATGTCTTCTCCCTCGACAATGATCCCCGAATCCGCCGGAGTTTCTTTCAGGTCCGCTAAATCTAAGGCAATGTCCATAACTTCTTTCGTATTCATAAATATCCTCCTTGATAAAATTATTTTTACATACTAAATTTATTATATCGAACTTCGGAAGGCGAAGCAAATGAAATATTTTGAAATTACCGAATAAAAGGAGGCAAAAGCCAGGATTAATCCCCCTGAAGGATTGTCAAAACCTCGACAAATTGATATGATAATACTGATAAAATAATTGAAAAAGGATCGGTGATATAAATGAAACGTATCAAAATTAAGCTCGATATCGTGGAAAGCATGCTGTATTACTGGCAAGCCACCAGTGAGAAAGAAAAAGTCGGGGAAGGGTACCTCAACGATATTGCCAGTCATGAGGATATGAAAAAAATCTATGATTCGGAGTTTGATCAGGAATCCTTTCGAAAAGTACTCAGCGCCATCTCCAATCGGGAGCCCTTTCAAAGTGATGTGAAAAAAGAACGGGTTTTCTGGAACGCCAATATGTGGATGACCGAGGACATGGAATTCACTCAAATGATGGTGGGACCGATTAAGGTTCTCAATCTGGACGATTTATTGCCGAAAATAAAGGAAGGGGTACAAAATCCGAAGTACGAAGAGGTGGAAGTGGTATTTCTTCCCGGTCATGAGTTTGAGTATCAGATCCATGAAAACCAGCTGTTGATCAACTTCTTTAGGGTGCAGGTGGACCTTTACGAGGAGGATAAAGTGGAAATCGGCGGTACTCCGTTAAAAGAGTATCTTAGGGAAAAAATCATAGAAGTCCAAAACCAAAACTAAATTCGCAGCAAAAGGAGAAATTTCGATGGTCAAAGTAGTAACGGACAGCACCGGTTATTTGGAAAAACAGGCGGTAAAGGAGCTGGACATTCAAGTCCTATCCCTGAATGTGGAATTTGAAGGGGATACCTACCGGGAAGTGGATTTGAACAATGAGGATTTTTATTCCATGATGGAAGAAAGAGGGGTTCCCAAGTCCTCCCAACCTCCTGTGGGGGATTTTATCCAGGCCTTTGAAGCCATTCTGGAGGAAGGCCAAGAGGTCCTGGGAGTTTTCCTGTCGGGAAGCATGAGCGGCACTCTGACCACGGCGATGATGGCTAGGGACATGGTTTTGAAAAAATATCCCGAAGGAAAAATTGAACTGCTGGATTCTCAGTCCAACTGCATGCAGCTGGGCTTTGCCGTGGAAGCGGCAGCCAAGGCGGCGAAGGAAGGCAAGTCCTTGGAAGCGGTAAAGAGCGCCGCGGAAAGGATGAAGGAGCGAAGCCGTTTTCTGTTTGTTCCCAAAAACCTGAAATACTTACAAAAAGGGGGGCGGATCGGAAAGGCCAATGCCCTGATCGGCAACTTGCTGAGCATTATCCCCATCCTCACCGTGGAACAGGGAGAAACCGCCATCTTTAAAAAGGTCCGCCGGAAGAAAAAAGCCGTGGAGGAGATGGTGAATAAGCTTCTCTCAGACCATGGGGAGTACCAAGTTAAAGAGGTGGTCATCCACCATATTGCCGCCTTAGAGGAGGGCAAGGACCTGGCCAGGCGCATCGAAGAAACCCTGGATGTCCCGGTACGAGTACTGGACATCGGACCGGTGATCGGCCTTCATGTGGGACCGGGTGCCATCGGCATCGCCTATCATACAAAAGAGGCCGAAAAGACCACCAAAGATTCTTAAAAACCGGCTATAACGGGCTAAAACCTTTTTAAAATTTGTATAAAAACTGTTTACCAATCTGTTTGCCAATCTGTTTGCCAACCTGTTTATAACCTGTTTATAACCTGAAAAAAACTGCAATGACCCGGCGGGGTCTTTTTTATGAAGAAAAGTGAATAAACCCCCTTTTTTTAGGTATAAATGGATTATATGCGAAGGAATATTAGTAAGGATCGAATCTTTGAAAAGAGCAGATTATCTTAGATAGGCAAGAGGTGTTAAAAAAAGAGAAGAGGTGAAAGCATGAAGGAACGAGAGGGTAAGAAGGACGGAAATAAGAAAAAGGACGGGGAGGAGCTGAAAAAGAAACTGGATAAGATGCAGTTCTACGTCACTCAGGAAAACGGAACGGAGCCCCCTTTTAAAAATCCCTACTGGAACAATACAAAGGAGGGGATTTATGTGGATGTGGTGGACGGACGGCCGCTGTTTTCCACGAAGGATCAGTACGACGCCGGCTGCGGATGGCCCAGTTTTACCAGGCCCATCGATGAGGGGGAAATTATTGAAAAAGAGGACCGAAGCCTATGGATGGTCCGCCAGGAGGTTCGCTCGAAGGGGGCGGACAGTCACCTGGGCCATGTGTTCAACGACGGGCCCAAGGAAGAGGGGGGACTTCGCTA
Source organism: Isachenkonia alkalipeptolytica (assembly GCF_009910325.1). Classification (NCBI taxonomy): domain Bacteria; kingdom Bacillati; phylum Bacillota; class Clostridia; order Eubacteriales; family Clostridiaceae; genus Isachenkonia; species Isachenkonia alkalipeptolytica. Next base: position 49,000 of record NZ_SUMG01000010.1, on the reverse strand, counting down.
CTGCATCAACAGTGCGGCCCTGCGGTTTATCCCCGTGGAGGACCTGGAAAAGGAAGGCTACGGAGATTATAAAAAACTCTTTGACAAGGAAGAGTCAAACTAAGGAGTGGACATCGGGCTATGAAATTTCTAAGAGATGTACTGAGTCTTTACCAGGAACGGTCCGCCTTTTTCATACGACTGACCATGGAACATATCTATCTGTCCTTTATCGCCATCGTTTTTATCGCGGTCATCGGCATTACCATCGGGATTACCATTGCAAAGTATCAAAAACTGGCGGAGCCGGTTCTCAGCGTGGTGAATTTCATCTACACCATTCCCAGCATCGCTTTGTTCGGGATTTTGGTGGCCATCACCGGCATCGGGAACCGCAGCGCCTTAATCGCCCTGGTGGTCTACGGCATGCTGCCCATGATCCGAAACACCTATGTGGCCATTGCGGAAATTGATGATCTGATCATCGAATCCGCCATCGGCATGGGCACCACGGGAAAGCAGCTGCTGCTTCGGATTCAATTGCCCCTGGCCCTGCCGGTGATCATCGCCGGCTTTCGGATCATGGTGGTAATGACCATCGCCCTGGGAGGGATCGCCTCCTTTATCGGCGCCGGCGGGCTGGGGGTCGCCATCTGGCGGGGAATTACCACCAGCTTCCCGGAGATGACCGTGGCGGGCAGTCTTCTGGTGGCCCTGCTGGCCATTGTGGTGGACCTGATTTTGGGAATCATTGAAAAAGTCGTACGGAAAAAGGTGCTGGGCACCGTCAAGAGCTAAAGGAAAGAGGCATCGTAAAACAGAACCACTGCAAAAACCACTAAAAAAATGGAGGGGTATTATGAAAAATTCAAAAAGCAAATTTCGACCCACAATGAAAAAAATGTTTATTTTGGTATTAATAATTGGATTGCTAAGCACAGCGCTGATCGGCTGCGGAAATGAAGAAGACCCCGTGGTGGTGGCCTCAAAACCCCATGCGGAGCAGTACATTTTAGGGGAAATGCTCAGTATTTTAATTGAAGAGCACACCGATATCCCCGTGGAGCGAAACTTCGGCATCGGCGGCGGAACGTCTAATATTCATCCCGCCATGGTTTCAGGAGAGATTGATATCTACCCGGAATATACGGGAACCTCCTGGATGTTTGTGTTAAATGAAGACTTAATCGAAGACCCCGAGGAGTTATATGAAGCAACCAAGGCCGCCTATGAAGAGGAATTTGAACTTCAGTGGCTGGATCTATATGGCTTTAATAATACCTACGCCTTAGCCATCGCCGAAGACATCGCCGAGGAACACGATATTCATACCTACTCCGACTTAGCGGCGGTCTCGGGAGAGGTTACCTTCGGCGCGGAGTACGATTTTTACGAACGGGACGACGGCTTTGACGCCCTGGCCGCCCTTTACGGCTTTGATTTCCAGCGGGAAGTGGAACTGGACATCGGCCTGAAATATCAAGCCATCGACCAGGGGGAAGTGGATGTAATTAACGCCTTTTCCACCGACGGTCTCCTCAGTGCCTATGACCTTCGGGTTCTAGAGGACGATCAGTTTTTCTTTCCCTCCTACTTCGCCGGCACCATTATTCGAAGGGAGACCTTAGAAGCTCATCCGGAGCTGGAAGAGGTGTTAAATCGACTGGCGGGCAACATCACCGATGAAGAAATGATTGAAATGAATTACCGGGTGGAAGAGGAAAATGAAGACCCGGAAGCCGTGGCTCGAGAATTCCTTGAGGAGAAAGGATTAATCTAACATGAGTTTACTAACCTTTAAGGATGTGTCAAAATCCTATGATCAAAAGGTCCGGGTCATTGATCAGTTAAACTTCAGCATTGATAAGGGAGAGTTTATTACCCTGATCGGACCTTCCGGTTGTGGAAAAACCACCCTGTTAAAAATGATTAACGGACTGATTCCCTTTAACCAAGGGGAAATACACGTGAAAAATCACTCTCTGGCGGACTGGAACTTAATCAAGCTGCGAAGGGAAATCGGCTATGTGATTCAGCAAATCGGGCTGTTTCCCCATTTGACCATCGAAAAGAATATTTGCTACGTCCTTTCCCTGTTGGGAAGGGACGGGGAGGAACAAAAAAAACGGGCGACGGAGCTGATCCAGCTGGTGGGCCTTGATCCCGAGTATTTAAGCCGCTACCCCCGGGAGCTCAGCGGCGGCCAGAAACAACGGGTGGGAGTGGCCCGGGCCCTGGCGGCGGACCCGGATATTATTTTAATGGATGAGCCCTTCGGCGCTGTGGACGATATCACCCGAAAGGTCCTGCAGGACGAGATGAAAGCCCTGCATCAAAAGCTTCAAAAGACCATTGTCTTTGTCACCCACGACATCGAGGAGGCTATCAAACTGGGCACCCGGATCGTCCTGATGGATCAGGGGAAAATCATTCAGGCGGGAACCAAGGAAGAGATGCTCTTTAACCCCACCACGGAATTTACCAAGCGGTTTTTGGGGACCAAAAGTTTCAATGCCTACCTAGGGCAGCTCCCCATTGAAGATGTGTACCGGCCCTACGACGCCCCTGAAAAAAGCAGTAAAAAAACCAGTAAAAAAACCAGTAAAAAATCCGTCCCAGAAAGCAAAACCATCCCCCTGACCGATACGGTGATGGAGGGCATCCGAAAAATGATTAAAGAGGACCGGCAGTCCTTAGTGGTGATCAATGAAGAAAATAGGCCCCTGGGCGAATTTCAGCTCCAGGACATCCAACAAAAAATTCAATTATAAGGAGGCGTAACTATGGCAATTGTAGAAACATCCATTACCCCCATCGGCACCGGCACCCCCAGTGTCAGCAAGTATGTGGCCAAATGTCACGAGGTGTTAAAGGAGTATCCCGACCTTGAGTATCAGCTCACCCCCATGGGAACCATTTTGGAAGGGGATCTTTCAAAGATCTTCGAAGCCATCGAAAAAATGCACGAAGTTCCCTTTGACAACGGGGCCAGCCGGGTATCCACCTTAATCAAAGTGGACGACCGCCGGGATAAAAAAGGCACCATGGAAGGGAAGATGCGCTCGGTACTGGATAAGCTGTAAACCCAAAAAGTGTACCAGGGGGTCGGACCCCGTGGTACACTTTTTTTGTACCACAAGGTCCGACCCCCTGGTACACTTTTTGCTTTTCCCCGGTCCCCTATTCCGAAGAGGATTTTCTGTTAAACCGCTTAACAACTGAAGGGTAAAACTTGCCGATGAGTCCAAGTACAATGCCTGCCAGGATAACAAAGGGGAAATAGGCGGCGATCCATAGGAGGAAATACTCTACCGCACCCTGGAACTTTTCCAAGGAATCCCTAAAGTTCTTTCCCAGTTGATCCGTAAAATCTCGACCCTCCAAGGCGTCGGTCTCCACTTCTCGAATGGATAAATAGACGGTGCTGTACTGCACCTGGTCATCCAGGCGATTGAGGGTTCCCTGGAGCCCTTCGATTTCCCGTCGAATCCGGGACAACTCACTCTCTAAGGTCAGGACGTCGGAAAGGTTCTCCGCCTCCTCTAATAATTCCAGTAAGCGCCGTTCCTGGATCTTCTGGTTTCGAAGATTGGCCTCTAGGTCGTAGTAGGTGTCGGAAACGTCGTCGCTTTCCAGTACCTCCTGGGTGAAGACTCCGTAGTTTTTCATGGAGTCCACAAAGGCCTTTAAAGATTCCGAGGGTACCCGTAGGGTAAAATCCCCTCGAGGAAGCTCATCTTGTTCGGAAATGACCTGGTAGCGGTGAATATGTCCGGCGTATCGGTCTAAGTCCTGTTCCATTTTATCCACGGTCCGGTTCAGGTTGTCGGTTTCCATCATCAGGTTCTGCCGGTAGATGATTTTGTCCCCGGAAATGGAGCCGGCGGTGTTGTGGACGTCCCCGGCCTCGCCACTGTAGGCACCATCCTGAACATCCGGGGATTCATCGGCCCGGTCATAATGCACGCTTTCCTCTCTTTGGGAGTCGGGGGCCTCGTCGTTGGCACTGCAGGATGCGGCCAGAAGCGTAAGAACGATGATTAATAACACACTGAGTATAATTCGGGGTTTCTTTTTCATGGATGATCCCTTCCTTCTTTTTCGATTGGTAGTGATAATACTTTGACGACAAAGACTTTGGTTTTGTTCCCTCTTGACAAAGGAGGAAAGAATTAATACAATAAAACAAATGAATCCCGACTAATTTGATTGGTTTAACGTTGATTCCTTGAAAGGAGGATTTCTTATGATATATGACAATATCGGACAGTTGATCGGAAACACCCCGATGGTCCGTTTACACAGTGTGGATAAAGACAGTGCCGAAGTGCTGGTAAAGCTGGAATCCATGAATCCCGGCGGCTCCGTGAAGGAGCGGATTGCCCTGAACATCATCGAGGAGATGGAAAAACGGGGGGAGCTGAAACCGGGCATGAAGTTGGTGGAGCCCACCAGCGGGAACACGGGGATCGGCCTCAGTATGGTGGCGGCCTATAAAGGCTACAGCCTAACCCTGGTGATGCCTAACACCATGAGTATGGAGCGAAGAAAAATCCTGAAGGCCTACGGTGCTGACTTAGTGCTCACCGACGGAAGCAAGGGGATGCGAGGGGCCATTGAGAAGGCCGATGAAATTCAAAGTAGTAGCGGGGATACGGTGTTGATCGGACAATTCCAAAACCCCGACAATCCCAAGGCCCATGAAAAAACCACCGGGCCGGAAATCCTGAAAGATACCGATGGAAGGCTGGACGCCTTTGTAGTGGGTATTGGCACCGGCGGCACCATCACCGGGGCCGGAGGCTTTTTAAAAGAAAAACTGCCGAATTTAAAGGTCATCGGTGTGGAACCGGTAAAATCCCCGGTGATCTCCGGAGGCGAACCGGGCCCCCATAAAATCCAGGGCATCGGCGCCGGATTTATTCCCGAGGTTCTTAATAAAAACACCATTGACGAAATGATTCAAGTCTCCGAGGAGGAAGCCATTGCCGAGAGCCGCCATATCGCCGCTAAAGAGGGGCTGCTTCTGGGAATCTCCGGGGGCGCGGCGATTTTTGCCGCAAAGAAAACCGCCAGGGAACTGGGTCCCGGAAAACGGGTGGTGGTCATCGCCCCGGACACCGGCGAGCGCTATTTAAGTACCGAGCTTTTTGAGTTTGACGACTAGAGAAAAGAAGGCCGAAGGGCTGACTATCAATTTAACAAATGAGAGGAAAACAGCAATGATTAAAATTAACGAAAGTGAAAGGATGTGATTTCTATTTCCTATTTTGATGTAGTTAAAGAACGAGACCCGGCGGTGAAAAATAATCTGGAAATTATTCTCACTTATCCCGGGGTGCACGCCCTGTGGTTCCATAAAGTCGGTCATTTCCTGTACCGGAAAAACCGGTTTGTTATCGCTCGCCTGGTTTCCCAAATCGGCCGCTTCTTCACGGGAATTGAAATCCATCCCGGAGCAAAAATCGGGGAAGGTTTTTTCATCGACCATGGTATGGGAGTGGTGATCGGAGAGACCGCCGAGGTAGGCAAAAATGTGACCCTGTTCCACGGCGTCACCCTCGGGGGTACGGGGAAAGATACGGGAAAAAGACACCCCACCGTTGGGGATAACGTATCCATCGGTGCGGGAGCCAAGATCCTCGGACCCATTACCATCGGAAGTAATGCCAAGGTCGGGGCCAATGCCGTGGTGTTAAAGGACGTTCCGGAAGGGGCCACGGTGGTGGGCATCCCCGCAGTAATTAAGAGTAAAAAAGAAGCGAAGGAAAACTGCAGTCTCTAAGAGGCGGCAGTTTTTCGCGTTTTATACTTCAGTTTTTTCGCGTTTTATACTTCAGTTTTTTAGCATTTTATACTTCAGTTTTTTCGTTTTTAAACTTCGTTATTTTGCGGTTTTTCGCGGTTTGTATTCCTTCGGTTTGTATTCCTTTTTTTCTGCTTAATCCCTCCGTTTTTCTCCGGAGAGAAAAATCCCCTGGGATAAACCTTGAAAATACATACTTGTGCACAATTTGTGGATAAAATGTGTATAACCTGGGGATAATTTGTGGACGTCCTGGGGATAACTGAAAGTTTTTTGTGTACAATGTGGATAATATGAAATGGAAGGCCTTAAGCCTGTTGACTGCTGTTTTTCCTAACCGGTGATGTGATAGTATCTTTTATAGATTCTTCTAAGTCCTGTGGAGAAATTCGAAGTTCCCTATCTTTTAGGGCATTTTTCTGTTTCTTTGGCCGTATACAAGGGGATTTATTGGAAAACTTTCCTCTCAATATTTGTTATTTGTGGTATAATCTTAACTATCATAAGAGAAGGAAGGGGTACCATGGCGGAGTTGGAAAAAATCATAGGCATTCTGGAAAAATACATGGACCAGGAAAAACAGGCGGCGGAGTCGGAAGTGAATAAGGATCCCTTCACCTCCCTGACGGAAGAACAGGCCCTGGCCCTGTTAAAGGACCGAACCCTTCGTCGGTTCGTGGAAAGGGAGCGGAATTATCGGTTGCTGGTCAAGGAGATGAACGCGGGCCTGTCGCTGCAGCGCTTGATTTATAATGAAGAGGGGGCGGCGGTGGATTTTGAGATTATAAGCGTCAATCCTTATTTCGAAAAGATTACCGGGATACAGGAAGAGAATTTTGTGGGGAAAAAAGCTTCCGAGGCCATCGGCAAAAACCATCAGGATTGGATGGCTTTTTTCCGGGACATTGTGCTGGAGGAAAAAACCGTGAATCAGCGGTACTACTCCGAGAGCCTGGATCGCCACTTACAGCTGAAAAGTTATTTTCCCGATACCGGGTATGTTGCTTTACTGATGGAGGACATCACCAAACGGGTGGTGGCCCGCCGGGAGATTGAAGAAACCAATCGTCAGCTCCAGGGGATTTTAGCCTCCATGTTGGAACCCCTGGTGATTATGGATCCCCAGGGAAAGATCTACCAGTGGAACAAGGCGGCGGAAAAAGAGTTCGGCTACTCTAAGGAGGAAGCTCTGGGCAGGGACCTTCACCAACTGCTGGCTCCGAAAAACTATCATGCCCAGTTTAGCAAACACCATGAAACCTTTGTAAAAGACGGAACAGGAAAGGTAATCGGACGTACGGCGGAGTTTGAGGCGAAGCGAAAAAACGGGGAAGTCTTTCCTATGGAGCTGTCCCTATCGGCGATCAAAATGGAAAAGGGTTGGTATTCCATCGGGGTTATCCGGGATATTACAAAGCAGAAACGGGAACGGAAGGAACTGATTAAGGCAAAAAAAATAGCCGAGGAGGCCAACCGGGATAAGAGCCGGTTTATGGCGAAAATCTCCCATGAGATGAAAAACCCCCTGAACGGTATCATCGGATTTTTGGAGCTGTTAAAGGATACGGAAATCTCCGGGGAACAGCAGGAGTATTTGGATACGATCCTCTATTCTTCAAAAAACCTGCAAAACATCATCAACGACTTATTCGACTACGAAAAGATTACCATGGGACAAATGCACTTGGAAGAGGAATCCTTCGTGCTTTCGGATTTACTCCGGCGTTTGGAAAATACGAAAAAAAGAAAGGCCGAAGTCAAGGGGATTGAGCTTGAAGTGATCCTGCAGGAGGGGCTACCGGAGGAGGTGTGCCTGGACAGTACCCGGATTCATCAGGTGTTGGAGAACCTGGTCAGTAACGGCATTAAATTTACAGAGAAAGGCCGGGTGGAATTATGGGCAGGGAGCGATCAGGATGAGGACGGAAAGGAACGGCTGAGATTTCAGGTGCGGGATACGGGCATCGGCATTGCTCCCGAGGGTTTAACACAACTGTTCACCCCCTTTTACCAAGGGGATAATCAGCAAATCCATAATGAGCGGGGTACCGGGCTGGGAATGCCCATCGTCAAGGATTTGGTGGACCTGATGGGAGGAGAGATCAAAGTGAGCAGTCAGCTGCACCTGGGTACCACCGTCGCCGTGACCATTCCTTTAAAAGGATGCTCCCAGAAGGTCAGGGGATGCTCCTAGAAGGTTAGGGGATGCTCCCAGAAGGTCAGGGGATGCAGGGGATAGCATAGGGATAAGAGCACTTCGAAGATTTCTTTTCGAAGTGTTTTTTTATACCTCCGGCTTTTATACCGTCGGCTCATCTCACGGGAGCAACCGGCTTAGGTCTCTGATAACAGTGAGGCCGTTGCTTTCGAAGAAGACCCCGTCAGCGAGGATTGGACAGAGGGTTGCGAACCCGGGTTTTATAATGAACCCTAGACAACGGATGACAGAAACTCCGTCCCGCTGTCAGTTTTTTCTTTGGTTAGAACGGGGAGGATAAGGGGTAATAAGTGAACAAAAGGAGGCGAGGGCTTTGAAAATAACAATAGGAAAAATAAAGAGTCCCTTATTCCTGCTGGGGGCGGCATTGGTGCTCCTAAGCCTGGGAGGCTGCGGCGAAAAGGAGGAGAAGAAGGCTCCGGAAGGAGAGCCCTTGGTGACCGCCTTAAGGTTTGTGGAGGAACTGAAGGACGGGAAGTTTGAAGGGGCCACGGAGAAGTTTGGAGAGGCCATGGCCCGGGAGATGCCCAAGGAACGGTTGGAGCAAACCTGGAGTCAGCTGGAAGGCCAGGTGGGCGGTTTTGTGGAGATTCAATCCCAACGGGAAGAGATCCTGCAGGGATACGATGTGGTCTATGTCACCACGGAGTTTCAACAGGCCCTGATCGATATTCGGGTGGTTTTTGGTGAGGAGGGCTGGATTGAAGGGTTGTTTTTCCTGCCGGCGGAGGATGCTTTCGACGACGGGGAAGAAGTCCGGGAAGAACCGGACTATATTGACCAAGAAGCCTTTCGGGAGGAGACGGTAAGCTTCGGCGAAGCGCCCTGGATCCTGGACGGAACCCTGGCAATTCCCCAAGGGGAAGGGCCTTTTCCCGGCGTTGTCCTGATCCACGGTTCCGGCCCTAACGACCGGGACGAGACCGTGGGACCCAACAAGCCTTTCAAGGACATCGCCCAAGGGCTGGCTTCCTCGGGGATCGCGGTGCTTCGCTATGATAAAAGGACCTATACCTATGGGGAGGAACTGCAAGACGCCGAGGAAGCGGTGACCGTACGGGAGGAAACCATGGAGGATGCTCTGCAGGCCCTAGAATATTTGAAAACCCGCGGGGAAATCAGCAACCAGCGGCTGTATTTGGCGGGGCACAGCCTGGGGGGCATGCTGCTTCCCCGAATCGCCTCGGAAACCCGGGACCTGGAGGGACTGATTTACCTTGCGGCCCCGGCCCGTCCTCTGGGAGAGTTGATCCTAATGCAGATGGAATATCTTGCGGAACAGGAGGGGCACTCCGCCGTGGTGGAAGCCCAGCTGGAAGAGGCCCGGGAGCAGGTTCGGCGGATAATGGATCCGGACCTTTCCCCGGACACGGATCCCGATGAAATCATGGGGGTTTCTCCGGGCTACTGGCTGGACCTTCAGCAGTACTCCCCGGTGGAGACCGCCAAAACCCTGGACATCCCCATGATTTTTCTTCAGGGGGAACGGGACTATCAGGTGACCATGGAAGACGTTGAGATCTGGCGGGAGGCCCTGGGGGATCGGGATGACACCGAGTTTATCAGTTACCCGGAACTGAACCATCTTTTCCTCTTCGGAGAAGGACCCAGTATTCCCGAGGAATATATGGAACCGGACCATGTGGACCAGGCGGTGATCTCGGACCTGATCCGGTGGCTGGAGCCATAGCGTAGCCCAAAGCAGCCCAAAGAGCTCAAACAGCCCAAAGGGGACGGAGGTATTCGGGCTATAGACAAAAGAGGACGGAGCATTCCCGTAATCGTCTTAAATAGGATTTGAAAAAAGAATGACCTCGCGATAGAATTAGATAAGTGTTCCCGAGAAGGACAAATCTAAAACTATTGGAGGTCATTCATTATGTATTGTACACAAAATGAAAAAATTAATCAAGTTACGGAAAGCACTTTGGTTGTAGGAATTGATATTGGAAGTAAGACGCATTATGCCCGAGCATTCAACTGGCGAGGGATTGAATTCACCAAATATCTACGTTTTGATAATACTGCAGCCGGCTTCAAAGTATTGGATCAATGGATTTTAAACTTACAGAAAAAACATCACTTATCTGAATTCTTGATTGGTGCTGAACCTACGGGCCACTACTGGTATGCCCTGGCAGATCATTTAAAAGCGAATCAAAGCTCCTTGGTATTAGTGAATTCTACCCATGTAAAGCAAAGTAAAGCGTTAGATGATAATAATCCGTCGAAAAGCGACCAAAAAGACCCCAAAGTTATCGCGAAATTAGTGATTGACGGACGATACAACAACCCCTATCTTCCTGAAAAAGAACATGCAGAGCTACGGGTCGCCCACAATAATTATCTGCGTGTAAAAGGTGATATTTCTCGGTTAAAGAATAAAGTTCAGCGATGGCTGAAGATCTATTTCCCTGAGTACAAAGAGGTGTTTAAAGACCCCTTTGGGGAGGCCAGTGTTGAAGTATTAAGCCGGCTGGCCTTGCCTTCTCACATCATGAAAATGGACGCGGAATCCATTAATGAAATTTTCCGAAGCGTGAACATTCGAGCGGTTGGTATTAAACGATCACAACGTCTGATCGAAGCAGCGAAAGGGAGTATTGGCCGTAAAACAGAACCGGTTGCAGCGGCCATGGAAATAGAGATGCTAATCGAAGAGTACCGGCTGAAAACAAAGCAAATTGATAAGGCGGAGCAATTCCTGGAAAGCATCTGCGCACGCATCCCCTCTGCAGAGAAACTTGAGGAGATTAAAGGGATCGGACCGATTAGTTCCGCTGGATTTCTTGCGGAAGTAGGAGATATTTCGCGCTTTCAATCCCCTAAGCAAATTCAAGCGTACTCAGGCCTAAATCTCAAAGAGACCAGTTCCGGAGCTCATAAAGGGAAGACTGAAATTAATCGTCGCGGAAGGAAACGCCTTCGAACAACCCTGTTTCAGGCAGTACTTTCCCTGGTATCCAACAATGACGCTTTCAAAGCGCTGCATCATTATAATATCAATGAAAAACCGAACCCGATGAAGAAAAAACAATCCATAGTGGCTCTTAGTTGTAAACTCATTCGAATATTTTATGCGATGCTGACTAAAGGGGTCTCTTTTGACCCAGAGAAAATGCTTAAAGACATTCAAAGGCCAACATTCTTAGCGGCTGCATGAAGGAAGGGTTTTAGTATAAAACAGTAGTATGAAATAAATAATACCATAAATAGATAAAAAAACAGGTACCTAGGGTACCTGTAAGACGAATAGCATCAACAATGATCAAATAATATAATGAACAAGAAATAGCGATTGAAATCCATATGTATATTGCTAGGCTGCGTCTTAGAGAACCTAGCAATGGAAAGTATCCAAAGAGTGATCAAAACAGGCAGGTAGTCGAATCAAATACCATAAGAGCAATGACTCGGTAACGGAGCAGAAAGACACCCACTTTATGGAGAGGCAGAACGAGGGAATTTAGGACGTTTCAAAAGAAGAAAACGATCCGGTTAGACATGGGAGGTTTGCTTCCATAAGTGAACGTGGGTTAATACCGCCAAATAAGTAGGTAAGGACGCTTGTTTGCGGTGCAAAAAAACCCATATTTGATCCCTGGTATTCCAACTGTTCTTGTTTTCCATAAAGTTGCCTGTTTGATATATATGAAAATCTAAGATATCGTGAGGAAATCGAAGCATATTTAAGATTATATAGGGAGGTATTTGGGCTATATTTTGTACCAAATACCTCCGTCCCCTTTGGTTCACCCTTTGGTTCATTTAGGTTCGTTGACAGCCTTTATTTGACTCCCTTTTCTATCAGGTAGTCCCGGTACTTAAAATCCGATCCGGAAATGTGCTTGAATACCCAGGTGATCAGCATATTGAGGATTTTCTTGCCGTAGGCCACCTGATCTTCATCCGCCGCCAGTAGATCCAATTCGTTGATCTCTTCAATCAGACGGCTGTGCTCTAAAGCATGCTCTGCGGCATGGGGGTAGCCGTGCTTTTCAAACAGGGTTTCCTCAAACTCAAAATGCACCGCCGTATAGTCTTGAAGCTCTTCAATCAGACGGACCATCTCATCGTAGATGTCATCCCCTTCAGCGGCTTCTGTAAGCAGGGTGGAGAGTTCTCCGGCGATGCGGACCAGCTCCTTGTGTTGATTATCAATGCTTTGAATACCCAGTTCATAATGTTCGTCCCATGTAATCATTGTGTCGCCTCCTAATGGATAAATATAAAAATAAGGTGTTCTAAAGATCGCCTCCGTTGTATAATGATAATGTGCCGGGGACTGGGCATGGAATAAAGGTTGGTTTCCATGGTATTTATAAATATTAGCACGGAGAATCGCTGTTTTCAACTGCAAAAAACTCTGTCAGCAGGAGAGATAGCACAAAGAAACTATAACAATACATAATAAGGATGTGATAGGATGGATTATCAAAAACCCAAGGAAAAAATTGATCAACGGGCGGCCAGGGCTTGGCGGGTAACCGGTGTGGTATACCTTGTTTTCTTCCTGTTGTTAACCCTGGCTTTTTATATATTGTCCAACTTTTTCGGCCCCTTTCCCCGGTGGATCGGCTATAGCCTCGGAGGGCTGACGGTGGTGGTCGGTGTTTTCGCCGTCGGCATCATCCCGGCGATACGGATGCGCTACTGGTGCTATGAGATCCGGGAGCATGAAGTGGATATTCAGTACGGCATTATTGTCATAAGAAGAAGCCTGGTCCCTATGGCAAGAATCCAGCACGTGGATACGGAGCAGGGACCGATTCTCCGGCATTTTAAACTGGCTACCCTGTCCATATCCACGGCGGGGACCACCCACAAGATCCCGGCTCTGAAAATGACCCGGGCCTTGGAACTTCGGGACCTGATCTCCTCTTTGGCAAGGGTGAGTGATGAGGATGTTTAAGGCAGAACGGGCCCACCCCATTATGATCTTCACCGCCTTTTTCAAACAACTGAGAGGATTTCTGCTGCCGATGATTTTCGCCGTGAGCTTTCAGTTTCGCCGGGGGGACGGTTTGTTTGAAAACCGCTACAGTCTCTATTTTGTCCTGGGTTTTCTCGCCCTCAGCCTGATTGGCGGATTTTTACGATGGTTTTTCTTTACCTATGATTATCAAGAGGGCGTGCTTCATATCCGCTCCGGTATTTTTGTTAAAAAGGAGCGTTATATTCAAAAAGAACGGGTACAGACGGTGAACTATAAAGCCAATGTCTTTTATCGGCTGCTGGATCTTGTGACTTTGCAGATCGAAACCGCCGGGGGATTTAAAGAGCCGGAAATCGACATTGAAGCGATCCACCGAAGCAAAGCGGGCCGGCTGCGGGATGGGTTAAAACAACAAAATAACACCGCTGAGGGGGGCGAAGGTACTTTCCAACGGCCCGAAACTGCTCCCGAAGCGCCGGAAACCCAAAACCCGGAAAAGACGACGGAAACCCGAAACCCGGAAAAGACGCAGGCCTATACCGTGGGTTACCGCCGGCTGGCCCTGGCGGGGATAACCTCCGGCGGCGTGGGGGTGATCCTATCCTTTATCGCCGTGATCTTCGGACAGACAATGGCCTTTGTGCCGGAGGATTGGATCAACCGCTTTTTTGCCGTTTTCCAACGGACCGGGGTCACCGTGATTTTATCCCTGGTCTTTTTCGCATTTCTCCTGGCCTGGCTGATCTCCCTGCTTCGGTTTATCATCGCCTACGGCGAGTTTCGGATTGAAAAAGGCCAAGGGGAGATTCTGATTCGCCGGGGACTGCTGGAACAAAAGGAGCTATCGATTAAAACCCACCGGATTCAGGGGATTCGGATCACCGAAGGTCTCCTTCGACAGCCCTTCGGCTACGCCTCGGTCCAGGTGGAGGTTGCCGGCGGCGCCTCCCAGCAGGACGGCTTTAAAACCATGATTCATCCCCTGATTCACCGGGGGGAACTGCCGGCGTTTTTAGCGCTGACTGTACCGGAAAGGGTCTATCATCAACAGGTTAAGCCGCTGCCTCCCCGGGCGCTGCGGCGCTACCTGATTCGCTCATTTTTACCGCTACTTCCTTTCCCGGTGGCCTTTTACTTCATTCCCGGAAATCTCATCTGGATCGGGATGATCATCTTTCCCCTCTCCGCCCTGTTCGGATACTTTCGCTATAAAGACGGAGGCTATCGGATCGATGACAAACAGCTGACCCTACGGTACAGGTTGTTTGCCCGGACCACGGTGTTGTTAAAGCGAAAGCAGATTCAGTCGTTGAAGATGCAGACCAATTTTCTACAAAAGCTTCGTCGGCTGACATCGGTAAACGCCACGATTCTATCGGCAATGATGCGGGCGGAGTTCACACTGAAGGACCTGGAACTGGAGGATGCCCTTGAGATCTGGCAGTGGTACCAGACCGGAAAGTCGACAAAACCCCCTAAAACGGTAATAAAGGAGGAAATGCAATGAATCCAAAAGAAAGGGATTTATTAGTCCCTAAGGGAAAGTCCGGAGGAAGAATCCGATGATTGATGTAAAAGAACTGGCCTTTTCATACAAACAGCAACAAAGCTTTATCACGGATCTGTCCTTTGCCGTATCCCCCGGGGAGATCTTCGGATTTTTAGGTCCCTCCGGGGCGGGAAAAAGTACGTTGCAAAAGATTCTTTGCGGCATTCTTCGAAACTACAACGGATCGGTGACGGTGCTGGGTCAGGAAGTAAAACATCGAAGCAAGGACTTTTATCAGCAGATCGGCGTGGACTTCGAGTTTCCCAATCTCTACGGAAAGTTCAGCGGTCTGGACAACTTAAAATACTTTGCGTCCCTGTATGATCAAGAGACCTTGGATCCGTTGCTTTACCTGGAGCGGGTGGGGCTTTCGGAGCATAAGGATAAAAAAGTCGCTGAGTACTCCAAGGGGATGAAAATGAGGCTGGCCTTTGTCCGGTCGATTTTACACGATCCGAAGCTTCTTTTCCTGGACGAGCCCACCAGCGGCCTGGATCCCTCCTATGCCCGGACCTTAAAGGAGATGATTCTGGAGCAGAAAAAGCTGGGAAAAACCATCATTCTAACCACCCATAATATGCATGATGCCGAGGAGCTTTGTGACCGGGTGGCCTTTATTGTAGACGGTGGCATTAAAGCCGTGGGCACGCCCCTGGAGCTGAAAAGTGTCAAAACCGAGGTGGAAGTCCGCTATGGCTATCGGCTGCAAAATCAGATCAAACAGGGAAAAGCCATGTTGACAGAGCTTAACCGGGACGAGCGGTTTTTAAAGCATTTAGAGGAAGGGAGTTTAACCAGCATCCACACCAAGGAGGCGACCCTGGAGGACGTTTTTATGGACGTGACCGGGAGGCGGCTGATATGAGAGGGCTTCGGATATTTCGTTGGGACGTGCGTTATCAGATTCAATACGGCTTCTACTTTTTATACGGTATCATTTCCCTGCTGTACCTAAGCGTGCTGTTGTTTTTGCCCGAGGCCCTGGCCCGGCCGGTGACGGCTTTGGTGATTCTGACGGATCCCGCTGCTCTCGGGTTCTTCTTTATCGGGGGCATGGTGCTCCTGGAGCGGGGAGAGGGGCTTCACAGCTATTATTCGGTGATACCGGCGACAAACCGGGAATACATCCTGTCTAAAGCCCTGTCCCTGTCGATGATCTCCACCATCGTGGCCCTGATTATTGCAGGGATTATGTACCGGATGGAAGTAAATTATGGGTTGTTGACCGTCGGGGTCTTTGCCGGCGCCGTGTTTTTTACGTTGTTCGGTCTGACGGTGGGCACGGTTTCCCGATCCATCAATCATTACTTCGTCATCGGGGTGCCCGTGGGGATTGTATTAATGGCCCCGGCTTTTTTAGTATTCGTTGAGGTAAATAGTTTTCTTGCGGAGATGCTGCCGGCGGTGCTGCTCCTGCGGGTGCTCTACAGTGCCCTGGGGCTCGAAGTGCCCTACTGGGCGGGATACGCCGCCCTTGGGCTGATCCTGTGGTGCATTCCCGCCTATCTGCTGGCAAGTCGGGCTTTTACCAAGTATATGGATCGGGGAGGGGACTGATATGCTAAGGAATCCCGTAAAAATTTTTAAAATCGGCTTTCGCCAGGTCCTTCGGGACGGCATGCTGCTGATATTGATCCCCGCCCCGTTTTTAATGGCAGTGGCCATGGGGGTCCTCTTGCCCCTGGCGGATCAGATAATCCAGGAGCAAACCGGCATCGTGATCACCCCGTGGTATTCGGTCAGCGACGCCCTGGTCCTGACCATGACACCGGTGATGACGGCGATGATTTCCGCCTTTTTAATCCTGGAAGAGCGGGACGAAGGCATCGGTGTTTATTACAACATCACCCCCGCCGCCGGCTATTCCTATCTGATTGCCCGCCTTGCCCTGCCCATGGTTTGGGGACTGATCTCTTCGATTTTGGTCATCGCCCTTTTCGCCTTTACCGTGTATTCTCCGCTGGAAATCATTACGGCCTCGGTTATTGCAACCCTCCAAGGGGGAATCATGAGCATGTTTTTGGTTACCGTGGCGGGCAATAAAGTGGAGGGCCTGGCGTTGGCGAAGCTGACCAATATTTTTGTCATGGGCTTTATCGTCCCCTGGGTGATTGCGTCGCCGATCCGCTACCTATTCGGTTTTCTCCCCGGTTTCTGGCTCGGAGAGATTCTAAGCAGCCCCGGCACGGAAGCCTCCTTAACGATCCTTCACGGGTTAGGGGGTCTGCTGATTGCGGCCCTTTGGATGATCCTGCTTATGAAGCTGTTCCTTCGAAGAATATCCTAAACAAAGGGCTTGGGGCGATCCTCTGTCCCTCCTCTGTCCCTCCTCTGTTCCTCCCGCTGCCCCATTTGCCGCCCCCCTTGTTCATAAAAAATGTTTAAAGGGAAAATAATCAGGTATAAATACCTAGGTGACAACGAAAACAACATTCAACTAGGAGGATTATTAATGATCAAGACCAGATATAAACGCGAAATACAGGCACTACTAGAAAAAGAGGATTTCAGCCCCTCCATTGAGGAACTGAAACCCCTTGGAGGGAAACTGGAACATTTAAAGGGACTTCGGGAAGAGGCCAAACAGTATCTTCTGGACACCATCGGACTGAGTGCGTCCCTGGGCAATATCGAAGTGGATATTACCTACACCATTGAAGAAATCGAGGAGATGATGAAAAAACTGGAAACCCAGACGGAATCCACCTCCGCCTTTTCCCAGCAGACCACGGCATCCATGAACGAAATCAACAATGCCATCGAGGATAACGTAAAAACCGCCGAGGAAATTTTACTACATATCGACAAAATTGTGGAAAACAACGAAGAAAATACGGAAAGCGTGGATGCCATGGGTCAGGTCTGCGGCAAGGTGACCAAGGGCAATGAGGCGGTCAATAAAAATCTGAAGGACCTGCTGAGTAAAATGAACGAAATCGGCAGTATTATCGAAGTCATTGAAAACATCGCGGACCAAACCAATCTTCTCGCCTTAAACGCCAGTATTGAAGCCGCCAGGGCCGGGGAGGCGGGTAAAGGATTTGCGGTGGTCTCCGAGGAGATTCGAAAGCTTGCGGAAAACACCAAAAGCAGTCTTTCCGAGTTTCAGGTTTTTCGAAAGGAAATCGAAGAGACCTCGGCGGAGAGCCTAAAAAGCATTGAAGAAACCAACACATCCATGGAGGAGATCCCCAAGGCCTCGGGAAAAATCAAAAACCTGATCGAGAACAATTTCAACGAGGTATCCGACATCAAAAGCGACATGGAAACCTTTATGGCCTCCTTCCAGGAAATCAGCAGCTCCACCTCCGAGGTCAACCATGCGGTCAACGCCCTGGCGGAGGAGACGGAAAAAATTACAGCCCTCACCCATACCCTGGATAAAACCACCAATAGCTTGAACACGGTGAAAGAAACCATCCATCACAGCGATACGAAATTCATCGAGAACAATACAAAGTACTATGAAACCTTTATGGGCTATCAGAGTAAAATTACCTCGGAGGAACTGGTACGCCTCCTGAAAAATGCCAAGGCCCAGCACGAAACCTGGATGCAAACCCTGGCGGAAGCCGTGGAAAATGATCAGATCATGCCTCTGCAAATCGACAGCAGCCGCTGCGGATTCGGTCACTTCTACCACTCCATACAGGTGGAGGACCCCCGGGTGGCCGCCCTGTGGCAAAAGATCGATCAGCACCATGAAAATCTCCACAATATCGGCGGCAAAATTCTTCAGGATATCAAAGCCGAAAACTTCCATTTGGCCAAAGATAAGTACGAAGAAGCGAAAGAGGCCTCCCGGCAGGTGTACGGAATCATCGACAAGATCATAGCTGAAATTGCATAAACCAAAGGGGACGGAGGTATTCGGTAGATCATGTACCGAATACCTCCGTCCCCTTTGGTTTATTTGGTTTACATCTTTTGATCCCCTGTGATTCAAATCACAGCAAGAAATTTTTAGAAGGTCTATAATGGGGTTAAGCAATCAGGAATGACCGCATAAAAGACGATGGAAGCCAAGAAAAAATAAGATCAAAGGAGTGTTGGATCATGAATAATAGTAAGCTGGAAATAAAAGAACTGGATAAGAACATGAGCCTGGGCCAGGTGGCAGGAATTTATCCCGGAGCGATTAATATCTTTATGGATTTGGAAATTGACTTTTGCTGCGGCGGCAATAGACCCCTTGGAGAGGCTCTAAAAGAGGAAAACCACAACGTCGATGAGGTGCTGGAAACCATCCGGGAAAAATACCGACGGGACGTGAAAGCGGGAAAGACCATTGAAGATTTTGGGCGACTGTCCAAAGGGGAACTGATGGATCATATCATTCAGACCCACCACGAATATCTTCGGGCCAACCTTCCCCGGATCCAAAGCCTAACGGACACCATTTTCCGGGTCCACGGGGAGAACCACTATCAGATGCTGCACTTTGTAAAGGAAAGTTTTAACGCCCTGAAAAAAGAACTGGAAGCCCACTTGGAAAAGGAGGAGACCGACCTGTTTCCCAAGATGAGGGAATATGAGCAGGGGAGACTGGATAAAGCCGCCATGGAGACCACGATACAGGAGTTGGAACAGGAGCATGACGCCGCCGGGGATATTCTAAAGGATCTGAGACGGAAAACCAAGGGATTTACCGTACCCGCCGGGGCCTGCAACACCTTCGTCTTCGCCTTTGAGAAGCTGGAGGAACTGGAAAAAGATCTGTTTCAACACATTCATCTGGAGAACAACATGCTGTTTAAACTTTAAAAAAGCCTTGTAAGGGCGGGAAAAGTTGGAAAAAGCCGGAAATGAGAAATACTAAGGAGGTTAAATCATGGGATTTAAAATCAATGAGCATGTAAAATGGGTAGGCAATATTGACTGGGATCTTAGAAAGTTTCACGGAGAAGAGTACTCGGCCCACCGGGGCTCCTCCTACAACTCTTATTTAATCGAGGACGAAAAAACCGCCCTGATCGATACCGTATGGGCCCCCTTCAGTGAAGCCTTCGTTCAAAATCTGAAAAAGGAAATAGATCTGAGAAAAATCGATTATATTATTTTGAATCACGGGGAGATCGACCATAGCGGAGGGCTGGTGGATTTGATGAAGGAGATCCCCGATACCCCCATTTATTGCACCGCCAACGCCGTCAAGTCCTTAAAGGGCCAATTTCATCAAGACTGGAATTTCGTTCAGGTTAAAACCGGGGATACCCTGAGCCTCGGCACAAGAACCCTGACCTTTGTGGAAGCGAGAATGCTGCACTGGCCCGACAGCATGATGACCTATATGGACCAGGACAACATTTTGTTCAGCAACGATGCCTTCGGCCAGCACTACGCCTCCAGCGAAATGTACAACGATACCGTGGACCAGGGAGAGCTGTTCCAGGAGGCGATAAAGTACTACGCCAACATTCTAACCCCCTTTAGCAAGCTGGTGGAGAACAAAATCAACGAACTGCTGGCAATGGGGATTCCGGTGGATATGATTTGTCCCAGTCACGGGGTGATCTGGAAGGAAAACCCCCTGCAGATTGTGGAGAAGTATATGGAATGGGCCCGGGATTACCGGGAAAATCAAATCACCATTTTGTATGAAACCATGTGGGAAAACACCAGGAAAATGGCGGAGGCCATCGGTGAAAGAATGTTAGCGGCGGATCCCGGGGTAAAACTGAAACTGATCAACCTGGGGAAAACCGACAAAAACGATGTGCTCACCCAGGTCTTTAAATCCAAAGGGGTGGTGATGGGCTCTTCTACCATCAACAACGGGATCCTGTCCAATACCGCAGGGCTCTTGGAGATGATCAAGGGGCTGAAATTCAAAGGAAAAGCCGGCGCCGCCTTCGGCAGCTACGGTTGGAGCGGCGAGTCGCCGAAAATCATTGAAAAGGCCTTGGAAGATGCGGGCTTTGACGTGATGCAAGAGGGCTACAGGGTTTTATGGACCCCGGATCAAGCCGCCCTGGAGGAAGGAATTGCCTTTGGCGGGGAGTTTGTAAAGCATCTTCAGCGATAAAAACCGGGAAACCTTTCTTGCCACTTGTGTGAACCGAATCTTATAGGATGTAAAAATGGAAATTTGCGGGAAAAGATGACAGAAACTCCGTCCCGCTGTCATCCTAAACTCCGTGCTACTGTCAACGCTGTAATCGGGCCCTGTTAGGTAAACTAACGGGGCCTTTTTTTTGTGAGATAAGCAGGGAAAAACCCGGTGGACGGCGAATATAACAAGTAGAGAACAGCGTGAAAAAATGAAGCGGTGAAACAGGATATGTCAAAGCAGGAATTGAGGAAAGGAGGATTTTCAAATGACCTCAACCGATGAAAAACTGGCGAAATCTTTAACGGCGGAATCGGTGGAATTGATTCCCTACCTGCCCTATCTGCTCCAGGACCTTTGGGAGCTGGGTTCTTCCCCACGGGATATTATGGAGCTGATCACCACCCATGTGCCGAATCCCGGGAAAAAAAGGGTGTTGGACCTTGCCTGCGGCAAAGGGGCCGTCGCCGTACATCTTGCCAAAGCCTTCGGTTGCCCGGTAAAGGGGATCGATATGATGGCGGCCTTCATTGCCGAGGCCAAAAAAAAGGCGGCGGAGCATCAGACCGAGGCATTATGTGAGTTTGTAACCGGCGATGTGCACGAGGCCGTCAGTAGGGAACGGAACTATGATATGGTAATCTTCGGCGCCGCCGGGGATGTGTTAGGCACGCCGAAAGAAACCCTGGCCGCTTTAAAGAAGACCCTTACCGAAAAGGGGTACCTGATCCTTGATGACGCCTACGGAAAGGAAGGTTCTCACGGGGAGTACTACACCAAAGCCCAGTGGCTGGAGTTTTTCCGCCATGCCGGGGTGGAACTGCTGGGGGAAAAAACCATGGATCCCGGGGAGCTGAAAGCCCTTAACCGTCAGCAGCAGGCCTGTATTGTAAAAAGAGCGGAAGAGCTGAAGGTCAAGTATCCGGAGAAGTCCCGGATGTTTCAGGACTATGTAAAGAGTCAGCAGGCGGAGTGCGACGAGCTGGAAAATGATATCACCGGGGTTACCATGCTTCTTCGGTAAGGCTAAAAAAGTGGGGGGAGTAGATGCTGATTCTGAGAATAACTTTTAGGGAAGATTCTTTCGAAACTTCCGCTTTTCCATCAGCACCCCCAGGTTTAGTAGATAGGGCATAAAGGTTTTCATAAACCAAAAGCTTTTGGAGGGGTAAATCTCCCCTTTATCCTTTTCAATTCCCCGGAGAATGGTTTTTGCCACATGCTTTACCGATTGTTGAGGCTTAGGCGGAGCATCGCAGCCGGCTTTCCTGAAAAAGTCGGTTTTTACCGCAATGGGATAGACGCTTTGGTAGTGCTGGTTCGGCTTCAGTTCATACTTATACCCCTGGCCGAAGCCCCGAAGGGCGGCTTTGGTACTGCAGTACAGGGCGTATCCGGGATAGGAGATGAAGCCGAAGCCGCTGCTGACGGCGACGAAGTTATAGGGACGGTCCCCACAGATTTCCTTCATTTTTACCGCGGCATAAATGGCACCGGTGGTATTAACCCGAAAAATCTCTTCAATATGTTCGTAGTCCGGGGAATCAATCTTCTCATAATACATAAAGCCCGCATTGGCAATAAAAAGATCGATCCTTCCCATCTTTTCGAAGGCGTAGTCAAACAGTCCGTCGATCTCGCTTGGATGCTTCAGATCAAAATTCTTAAAATAAACATTTTTCCGCTCCGGAGCTTCTACTTCCTCCATGGTGCGAGCCGTGGCAACGATGGTACAGTCATATTCCATCAGCCTGTCCAGCAGTTCCTTTCCGATCCCCGAGGAGGCCCCGGTCAGTACGATGTTGGCATTCTTCAGATTCATATACATCCGTCCTTTCGATAAATAATAGCATCTTCTCCCTTTCCCTTCTTACTTTGATAGGTACCCAAAAAACAGGAAAAGTACGGTTCAATCGACAAAAAGTGTTTGGAATAAGCAGGAAAAACCATATGGATATCGAATAAATTATAAGAACCTTAAAATCGGAGCCAAAGCCACGGGGACGTCCCCAGGGCACATAAGAAGGCACAACAATGGAAAGAAAACAACTTGTAATCGAATGCGATAACGGCAAAAGTTTTTACCGGTTATTGACCTAAAGGATTTGAAGAGGGTTTTGTAGAATAGTATAGAGAGGTGATAAAATGAAATTGATTTTGATCAGGCATGGGGAGTCGGAGGCCGATCTCCTAAAAGTACATGAGGGGAGAGCGGATTTTTCCCTGACGGACAGGGGAAAAGGGCAAGCTCGACTACTTAGCAAGTGGCTTGCAGCAAAGGAAGATTTTGATTTCCTGTTATCCAGTCCACTGAAAAGAGCAAAAGAGACGGCGCAGTTTATTAGTAAGGAGACGGGTAAACCTATCATTTTAGCGGAGGAATTAATGGAATGGGATAACGGTTTATTAGCAGGACTCCCCCGGGAAGAAGCAGCCAAAAAATATCCCTTACCAAAGGGCGGCAGGAAACCCCACCATACCAATGGGGGTACGGAATCCATGATCAATTTTCGAGCTCGGGCAGAGACGTTTTTGTCTGAATTGAAAGAGGAGTATCCGAAGGATGCACAACTATGTATCATCTCCCATGGCGGG
This sequence comes from Isachenkonia alkalipeptolytica, assembly GCF_009910325.1. NCBI lineage: Bacteria > Bacillati > Bacillota > Clostridia > Eubacteriales > Clostridiaceae > Isachenkonia > Isachenkonia alkalipeptolytica. The sequence continues at coordinate 25,868 of NZ_SUMG01000010.1, read as the reverse complement.
ATGATCAATATGCTTTACCGGTCACTGCTTAACCTCTCTATGCAAACGGAACAATCCATCCGTTGTGGAGATACATCCATACATAAGTTTATTTTAAAAGAAGATAAATGCGATATTGAATACATTAATCGATTGGAGCATTTAAGTGAATTATTGTAGTTGGTGGAATGATATTGGAAATTTCAAAACTATGCCATGGGAATAAAGAGCCGATCTTTATTACAAAAAATAGCTATGGTGATATGGCTGTAATGAGCATGGAAACTTATGAGAAGCAAGTAGCTAAAGCTGAACTATATGACAAGTTAGCAAAAATAGAAGAGCTCTTGGAAGATGCAGTGAAGCCAGGTCCTTATGGTTCCTGGTTCCTGGTTACTAGATCTCCGGTACCTCCCCTTGAGTATCTTGGTTTTTATCTGTATTTTTTTCGAATTATTGAACTGAAGTATAATTAATGGTATGATGTTCTTATTCACTATCCGTACATGCTTAAAATACATAAGAGGAGGATATTTTATGAAAAAATTTTTAAACAATTGGAACTTCGGGAAACATTTCATCTTGTGTGTGATGACCTCTTTTCTACTGGTGATGCTTACCGACCGGCTTAATGAACCTTCAAGTATGAGCATCATAGGGGGCGCAGAGGGACCCACGGATATATACATTGCAGGAGGCATTTATTCCCCGGCAGTAAGTATGGGAGTAATGATTGCAGCCTTAGCCCTTTATGTTCCCGTAAAAAGTCTATTGAAAAGAGCCTGTGAGTAAATTTAGATAAGGGGACAGGCTAAAACCAAACCTTTTGGGCTGATAACAGTAGGACAGCATGCAAGAAATGGAGAAGAAAATGCCTATTTCCCTCATACCATTCAATCCCCACCGATTAAAGGATTATGGTTCAATGACATGCATATCGCAGAAATAGGTATGGCAGTTTTGAATTTCCAGGGAGTCAAGTATATTGCCAATATCGGCTGTGAAGCATCGAGGAAGGAAGCAAAGGAATTATCAGAGAAAGTAAAGCATATTTCCGTTAAAGATAAATCCCAAGGCTGGGAACCGGGAGTGGAAGAAACCTATGCAATCATAAAAGATGGGGTATTGGAGGCGTTGAAGAATTCGAAGAAATCAGAAGGCGTAGTATTCCAAGCCCCATATACTTTCAAGTTGGAATTATGTAAAAATTACTACTTCCAGGAACCCAAAGAGATATCCTGGAAAGGAGAGTTTACTAAAAAAGATGCCATTTGGGAAGCCCCCAGTATAGAAATAGGATGGGAATTATTCAATTATGTACGAAACCACATTCGGGTTGATGAAGTCGATACAAAGCAAAAGTAAGGATGTTGCACTTAGGTAAAAGCCGTTTTTCAGGATTTATCCAGACATAACAGTAACCGGTGAAGGCCTCATTAATTGTGACTGCTAATTGCGGAAGCAGAGAGGACAGTTACTCTTTCCCCCTGTCCTCTGTCCAGCTCTCCTCCTGCCTTCTTACTTCATAAACTTGTCGATGGCCTCATCCAGTTTTTCTATGGCTTCCGGATTATCATTTTTTACGGCGTCCACGATGCAGTGGTTCATATGGTCCTTTAACACCAGTTTTCCCACGTTGTTTAAGGCGGATTTTACCGCGGTGATCTGGATTAAAATATCACTGCATTCCTGTTCCTCTTCCAGCATCCGTTTTACGGACTCTGCATGGCCCACAACCCGGGACATCCGGTTAATCAGCTGCTTTTGATTGGGATGGCTATGTTTCTCCATGAAAATCATCTCCTGTTATTGTTATTCGATTTTTCACCTTTCGCCTGCATCGGCACTCGAATATGTCCTTAGTCGATTTCAATATCTTTCCATTTTCCTTTTAAAAAACGAATCATTAAAATAATGCCCCGAAGGGTAATATCAACGGCGTAGACGGTCCAAACCCCGATCAGGCCGTAGTCCATCCGAATACTTAAGATGTAAACCCTTACCACCCGGACGCCCCAAATCCCTAATAGGGAGGAATACATGGGAAACTTCGTATCCCCGGCCCCTTGCAGCGCGGCGGTGATAACCAGGGTGATGGCTAAAAAGGGTTGAAACAGCGCAATGATTCCAAGCACCCGGACCACCTGGTCAATGACTGCCGGGTCCTCGGAAAAGAGGCCTGCTAAAAAGGGAGCGAAAATGTAGTACACCCCGCCGTAGATTAGTTGTCCCGAGGGCATAATCAGCCGTTACACCGCTGCGTGGATATTGATTTTTGTCAGGGTTTTAAACATCTTACGGTTCAGTTTCCAGTCTGTGACATACTCCCACCACTTATAGAAGTGGGGGCTTCTCGTTCGAGTAGTCTACCGACTACAGCATAAGCGAGCTATCCCCGCGTGTCCCACGGTTCATGTGTCAGCAAATAAGCTAACTCATTACCTTGAATATTTTACACAGAGAAGGAGTGTAATCATCGCTTGGTTGTCGCATTCAGAATACACCGATTTCTCTCTGCAACCTCATATATTCAGTTTTCGATGTGCAACATTGCTGACATATTTAGTATACCCCTTTTTGCAAGAACAAAACCACCGATTCATCTCCCACCTACGCGCTCACTTTTTGAGTAAGGAAGGCTAAGAGGAGGGAGACTTCTCGGCATTGCGGTTAAAAAAAGCGACATGCTGATCCTTATAAATTGTCGAAATTTGTTGACAAATGTCAGGTTGGATAATAGGATAGAGAGATAAGAAAAATAAAAAAAGTGCTTGATTTTAAAATAGTTAACATGCAAGGTTTGAAAAGAGGTGATGCCTTTGAAAATCAAAAAAATGATAGTGACAATCCTCGCAGTGAATACCATGCTTTTTTACGGGAGTAAGTTTTTATTTCAAGGAAGTCCGACGGTATTGATGTTAGCATTAAACCTGTTGCAAATCCTTGGTTTAGTTTTCGCTTTAATATTTTTACATAAGGCCTGTGAAAGGGTCACTAATGAACATAGAAAACTTTGGGTACTGTTACGATTCGGGGTGGCAGCATACCTTATTGGAAATGTCCTTTGGATTATTTATGGATTTACGGAGGATGTACTCCTGTTTTCCGATGCCGCATACTTCTTTTGGATTGGGGCCTATTTGTTTTTTTTACATTCCCTAATCAGCCGAATCAAAATTACGGTTACCAGCAGGTTTAACCGGTCCTATGTTTTTAATGTTGTGGTCTTTATGATCACCATGGCTTCCATTAAGATACACTTTTTGATCGAACCGATCTTTACATTTTCCGAGCAAGCGCTACTGAACTGGTTTATGTCTTTAGTATTGCCTGTACTGGAATTAAGTATGCTCTTTGCCATTATAATTCTTTACTACCTGATATATAAGAAAAAAGAAGAAACCCCTTTACTTCTGGTTTTGGGTGGACTGTTTATACATATTGCTGCGGACTCCTATTATGGTTATTTAAATATGATGGGGGGCTACTATTCCGGACATCCGGTGGGTTTGTTATGGCTGAGCGCCATATGGTTGGTCGGTTTTGGCGGTTTTTATGCAAGGAACTCCCGTGAAGTCTCCAGGGCCAGTATTAAAAGAAACTTTGAAAAAAGGGAAACCACCATACCCTACATCAGTACGACAATTTTACTAGTGCTGGTTTTCTATAGTTACAATTGGGAAATCAATGCCCTGAGTTTCGGACTTTCCCTAATCTTGATCATGATTATTATACGACAACGGTATGTACTAAAGGAAAATAATAAATTAATCGATGAATATCGGTTTTTAGCTCATCACGACTCCCTTACAGGGCTCAGTAACCGAACGAGCTTTAGGCGTCAACTGAAGCATCAGATCAATCAGCCTGAAAACCGGGCGGTAGGTTTATTATTGATGGATTTGGACCGATTTAAAGTGGTAAACGATACCTTAGGCCATCAAACCGGAGATCACATTCTGGTAAAAACAGCGGCTTATTTACGGGAGTTCATTACTCCCGATATGCAGTTGTTTCGTTTGGGCGGGGATGAGTTTGCCGTTGTTTATGCCGAGGCATCGGAAAAAAAATGCATCGCGGTAGCGGAACGCTTGCTACGTCGATTTCAAAAACCGTTTTTTGTTCAGGAACATGAAATCCTCGTTACCGCCAGCGTCGGGATCAGTCTGTATCCCAAACACGGAGAAACGGTGAACGATTTGTTCAAGTATGCCGACGCCGCCATGTATCTTGCAAAGGACAGCGGACGGAACAATTATCGATTTTATGATGACGCCCTAAACCGGACCATGGTACGAAAGATGAAAATTGAAAATAGTTTAAGAAAAGGGATTGAGAAGAATCAGTTTACCCTCTGCTATCAGCCGAAGGTGGCCTTGGATACGAAGGAGATTGTGGGAATGGAGGCCCTGCTTCGATGGCACCACCCGGAGTTGGGTTGGGTATCGCCGGCAGAGTTTATTCCCATCGCCGAGGAGACCGGAAGCATTGTAAGGATTGGCCAGTGGGTGCTTCGGACCGCATGTAAACAAAATAAAATATGGAAGGAAAAGGGGCTTCCCTCCATGACGGTTTCCGTTAATGTATCCGTAAGACAATTTCAGCAGGGGAATTTGCTTAGCATTATAAAAGAAGAACTGGAAAACTCACAACTGGATCCCGGTCTTTTAGAGATCGAGATCACTGAAAGCATCATGCAGAATACGAATAAAAATGTGGAGCTCCTTCACCAAATCAGTGACTTGGGGGTTGGCATCTCCATCGATGATTTTGGAACGGGATACTCTTCCTTATACGTGATTCAGGAACTGCCAATTAATACCATAAAGCTGGATAAGTCCTTTATTGCAAAAATTCATGATAAAAAACAGCAGGTCATGATCAACACCATTATCAATATGGGAAAGGCACTGGATTTGAATGTGGTAGCGGAAGGCATCGAAAATGAGAACCAGTATAACCGGTTGCTGGAAAGCAACTGTAGTATGGGTCAGGGATATCTTTTTTCGAAACCTATAGCACCGAAAGTCTTTGAAGAACTTCTTTGGGAGAATGAAGCCATAGCAGTACCAGGATTCCAAAACTACCGTCAGGATTAGTTGACCTTTGGTTGGTCAGTTATTTTTGTTTATTGTTTTCAGTGTTCAAAATCTCATTTATTCCAACTGCAATTTGCGGTTGGATATAAAGAGGTTTTTTTATGCAAAAAAGTCGAAGAGTTTTTGGGGTGAATTTAGGAAAAATAAAGGGTTTGAAGAGGGTTTTGTAGAATAATACTGTAAAGCCACTGAAGCCAGGGGGACGTTTTGCAAGCCACGGGCACAAGCCGTGGAGCCACGGGGAGGAGCCACAGGGACGTTTTGTTTGCCATAAGTAGAGCATGCAAGCCAAGGGGACGTTTTGTTTGCCATAAGTAGAGCATACCCATAACTGGTGTCGGTAACGGAACATGATCAGCCAAACGCCCCAAGGACCATCTTTAGAAAAAAGTAATAGTTCAAAGCTTTAAATTTTTTACACAGGGAGGTTTATATGCACACTGTAGAATTTGTTGGCTCGGTAATTGTTTTATTTGAAGGGATTGGTTTTTATTTGAGTCAAGCGGCAAAAATCAGGAAAAACAATAACATTGAAGGAAAGATAAAATTGTATAGGTCACTGACTATTACAGACAAGCTCCTGGTGATGATTGTTACTTTACTATTAATCGCTATACTCTATGGAATTATGATCGTCAATCCTCAGCCCTATTGGTTTGAATTTATTCTAGTAGCAGGAGCTATCATGCAAGGACTGCGCGCTTATTTTGAAAGGAAATATGAAGAAAAATCGAATAGACATAAATTAAGCATACTGAATTCAATTTTTCTCTTGTTTTTAGCAATCTTTAGGACCCTACAGACTGTGATATTTTAGAGGTGTAAGTACTGAAAAAACAAGCATACAAGTCCAGCATATGACGGGAGGTTTATTGCGACCTTGTTTAATGGCAAACAAAACGTCCCCAGGGCATATCCCCAGGGCATAAGAACCTTAAAATCGGAGCCAAAGCCAAGGGGACGTCCCCAAGGCACATAAGGAGGCACAACAATGGAAAGTAAACAACTTATCATCGAATGCGAAAACGGCAAAAATATTTACCGGTTACTGACCGAAAGGTTTGCCGAGGAAAGGTTTTTTGACGGGCCCGCAAAGTCCATTTTGTCCGGGGATAATCTTTACATTATTTACGGGGAAAAATATTATTACCGAAACAAGTCCCGGATCTTTGCGACGATCACCATGCACCGAAGGGCGGATAATGAATGCAGAATCAACATCCTTCTCGGCGGCGGCAGTGGAGGGGTTACGGTGACCCTTGGTGCGGAGAAGAATTTGATGAAAAAGATTATAAAAAGGGTTGAAGAGGTTACCGAGGAGAATCAGTGGATATTGACGGAAGTAGATGAGGAAAAGGAGGAAAAGGAAAAGAAAAAGGATAAGGAACAAAAGTCAGAGGATGAAAATACGGGAAAAAACATGGGCCCGCTGTAGACTAGCGAAGCATAAAACCCAGCCTGCTGGATTTTGAAGTGCCACAAAGCCTTTTCCCACAGCGGGATGACAAAAACTCCGTCCCGCTGTCATCTAGATCGTAAGGATTTTTAATATTAGGAGGAGTCGCTGAAATGAAAAAAGTTGGGATTATTGGCGCTATGCCAGTAGAGACAGAGATTATTAAAAATGATTTGGAAAATTGTTTTATTGAAACACATGCAGGTTTAGATTATTATGTAGGCAAAATTAATGATATTGAAGTTGTTTTAGTGGTATGCGGAATTGGCAAAGTAAATGCTGCTATTTATACGCAGATTTTAATTGATAAATATTCAGTTGATAAAATAATCAATACAGGCATTGCTGGAGGGCTTTCTGATGATATTAATCATCTTTCTATAGTATTATCTAAACAGCTAACCTACTATGATGTGCGTAGAACACAAATGATAAGTTGTTTTCCAAATCAGGAGTTTTTTGAAGCGGATGCTAATTTAATTGACCTGGCAACTAAAATTTCAAAATCCAATAATTTAGATTATCATATTGGAACAATTGTATCAGGTGAAGACTTTATATCAGATACTAGGAGAAAAAGAGAGTTTCATCAAATTTACAAGGCAACTTGCGTAGAGATGGAAGGAGCAGCCATAGCACATACCGCTTTTGTAAACCAAGTTCCTTTTTTAGTTATTCGCTGTATTTCTGATTTATCGAATGAAGCAAGTACTGAAGATTATACTGAATTCGAAGAACTAGCAGCACATAAATCTGCTAATCTTGTGAAAGAAATGATACGTCAATTATATTAAGCAAATTAACCGATATACAAAAAAGATTATCACAAATTACGATAAATCCCGGAGGGGAAGAAATCTTTCGCAATATATAACAAGAAGTACTGATTTAAAGGAGGTTTTAACTATGGGTGGTATTCCTGTATTACTTATAATAGCTGGTTTAATAATTATGAACCAGCCTTTTCAACTTTACCCACTGCTACAAAATATACACATACTAAAATATTCGAGAATATTTCAACAGAGAATATTGGAAGAGTAATATCCACTAAATTATATAGTATTTTCCATGCACCTAATTTAAGAAAGTTACAGCCTGAAATCATGAATCATGCAGAATTATTAACTGAAGAAAAAGTTAAAAGTAGTTTAGAGGAATTATGGAGAAGCGTAAAAAATGAAGAAAAAGATTTGGGAATTATATGGTTAAGCGTAGATGGTAAGCTTCATAAAAGTGATGTAGACGAAGATATATTTTCACCTGGAGGTCATAAAAAAGGGCCAAGAAAAGTACTGGATAGATTGCATAGCTATTTTGTGGCTATAACTAAGTTTTTGTGTGTAAATCCTGAAGCAGAAATTTTCATATCAGCTGATCATGGAATGCATGCAAATATGAATTCTTATATTATAGGCAATTCGACACAAATAGAATATTTTGACATAAATCGTTATTTCCATATTAATGAAATTGGGAATAATGATTATATTATAAAAAAAGGTGGAAGCAGAGCTGTTTTTATAGAAATTGCAACTTTCAAGACAGGTATTATTGAGGCTTTATTAAAACTCAAGAGTGCAAACATAATAAAAATGATAGTAGATTATAATAATGGTGGAAATGTAGTTGAAAATATACATGAGATGGTTTTAGATAACAAATATTTAATAATACCATGTAAAGGGAAGGCTCTAAACAAAGATAACAAATATATCGGAGAACATGGAGGAATAGAATTTGATGAGTTTATAGTGCCGTACATAAACTTAAATATTGAGTACTAGATCGTTTTCTAAGAACCATGTAAAAGGCAAAAATATAAGGCTCTTTGTCAAGTAGTGTTGGTGAACTATTTTTATGATGATGAATGATAAAACAGAATAAATATAATAATGCAGCATAGGGAGTTGAAAAGTCTTCTTATGCTGTTTTTATATTGTAAGCGTAAAACATAGGACACATACCCGGTGAGTATTTCATCGAAATTGACCCATTGAATTCTTTTGTTTGACCCGGCAAGTACAAAATTTTGACCCACCATATTCATTAGAGAGCCACTGTTGTGGCTGGGTAATCCGGACTTAATGAATATTTCACTAAAATCGATCCACTGTCACGGTCAAATTGATCCACCTTCACGGTGGAACTGACCCACTATCACGAAGTACTATGCCGCTTCGTGGAAAAACTCTATAATGTATCTATTGGGTAATCCGGACTTAACTGTACCGCCTGTCCGGTGATACAGTACCGCTGTTCCGGCGACAGAGTACCGATATTCCGCTGTAAATGATATTGTAAAAGTGTACCACTAAAAGCTATTTCGCTACTGAATTTCTTTACCACCAAATCCAATAATCCTGTAAAATGATATCAAATCATTTATGGGAGGTTGAAAGGTGTGAAGGTAGAAATGGATGTATACAAAGAAATCAGACAGCGATACTTGAGTGGTGAATCCGAGCGTTCAATTGCAAGAAGCTTAGGAGTCGCTCGTCAAACAGTAAAAAAGTACTGCGAAGGCGCAGCGCATCCCGGGACAAGAAAGTCCTATGAGCGGGAACCAACACTAATCACTGACGAAGTGATTGAAATCATTCTCGAATGCTTTAAACATGATGAAGAAGAAAAAGTTCGAAAGCAAACCCACACAAGTAAAAAAATCTTTGACCGATTAGTGGATGAGAAAGACTTTGCCGGTGGAGAATCCACGATTCGAAAGGTCGTTCGAGACTTACGAAAAGCCCAAAGTGTTCCACATCAAAGTAGTGTTCCCTTATCCTATGAACCAGGTGAAGCGGTTCAAATTGACTGGGGCGAAGTAACCCTTTACTATAACAAGAAAAAAGTGAAGCTACATATCTTTTGTGGAAGACTATGTTATAGTTGCGATATCTTTGTCCAAGCTTTCTTTGCAGCCAATGAAGAATCCTTTCTCGAAGCACAACAGCGAATGTTTACCTTCTTTGGCGGTGTCACGAGACGAGCCATCTTTGATAATGCTAAGGTTGCTGTAAAAGAAGGCTTCGGGATTTATGCAAAAGCACAGGACCGCTACCTCGCCTTCAGTGCCCACTGTGCCTTCGACCTCGACTTCTGTAACCCCGGAAAGGGTAACGAGAAGGGGTTGGTGGAAAATCTTGTCGGGTATGCAAGGAAAAATTTCTTTGTCCCACTTCCTTCGATTACCGACATTGAAGCCCTGAACCGCCTTCTTTGGGAGAAATGCCTTCGGTACCGGGAAAATCATAAAATTCAAAAGCGGGAACATCCTGTGAAAATCATGTACGCCCAGGAACAAACAAGCCTTAACCCCTTGCCAATCTTTCACTATGATACCAGCAAAACAGCCGTCATCCGGGTGGATGATTACTCAACGGCCTTCTTTGAAAAAAGTTATTACTCTGTACCAACAAGGTACCTTAGAAAGCCGGTAACCGTAAAAGGTTTTGGAAACCACATTGAAATCCACTTTCAAAATCATGAAATTGCAAGCTATAAACGTTCTTACAAAGCGGGAGAAACCCAATACAAGCTTGAGCACTACATTGACCTTTTAGAGAGAAAGCCACGCTCCGTCTTTAATGCTAAACCGGTAAAGCAAAATGTCAGCCAGGAGCTTATGGAGTGGGGAAAAAGACTTCCCGGTGGTAACCGAGAAATGGTCAAGTTATTAAGGCTTTGTATCGACCATGGTGAAGATCGGATCCTATCGATTAAAGACTCTATTCCGAGCTATACTGTCCCGACAGTAGATCTTATACGTGCGCATCTTTGTCCATCGGAAAAGCTCACGGTAATCCCCATGAAGCAAGATGTTCCGGTGGAGCCGGTAAACCTTGTGAACTATGACAAAAAGTATGGGATGGTGCTGGAATCATGAAAAATTCAACACTACACCAACAAACCATTGAACTATATGCTAAACAGCTCAGAGTCCCCTCTTTTAACCGTTATGAAGAAGTCATAAGACAGATGGATAAGGACCAGAGTTTCGAAGATTTCTTAATCGAACTGTTAAAGACGGAAGCTGCTTCCCGGATGGAAAGTAGCCAAAAGAGAAAAATAAAAACGGCTAAATTTCCTTATCAGAAAACCTTTGATGAGTTGGATCTCCATCGCTATGATCATGTAAATGAAAGCGCATTTCGTGAACTGGCAACCTGTGACTTTATTGGTAAACGACAAAATATCGTAATGATCGGCAACACGGGTCGAGGCAAGACCCATCTTTCCATCGCCTTGGGCATCAATGCCTGTATGCAAGGCATGAATGTACGCTTCTGTACCGCAGCGAATCTATCGAATGAGCTCATCGAAGCAATGGAATATAAGCGTATTTTGAAGTTTGAAAAACAGTTGGCTAAAACGGACCTGCTCATTATTGATGAGATGTCGTATTTAACTTTTAATCGCCATCAATCCGAACTTCTTTTCAAGGTGATCGCAGATCGAGCGGAAAAACAAAGTGTAGTGGTTTCTACGAACTTAAAGTTCTCAGAGTGGACTACCCTATTTGAAAATGAAACCATGGTCTCTGCTCTGGTTGATCGGTTGACCTTCCGTTCCCATGTATTGAATATGAACGGCCCCTCTTACCGGAGCGAGCATGCCAATGGTACAACCAAAGAACTGAGTGAATGATATTAGGGAAAGCCTTATTCGGTTTTCCCTTTATATAGATATTAAGTGGTAAACCTTTTGATGATCAACTGGTAAACTAATTCAATATCGAATGGTAAACAAATTCATTGACGTTTAGAGCCTGATTCTTTTGTCTAAAATAAAGATTCACGATGTGCTAAACGATAACTTCTCCTGTAAAATAAAAGAGCTCGCATCGATGAGTAAGTATGTCTAAAACTGCGGTGGTAAGAGCCGGATCTCCTAAGAGTTCCGTCCAATCTTCCAGTCCTTTATTTGAGGTGATGATCAATGACGACTGTTCATGCAATGTCGAGAGCAGTTGAAAAAATAAATTAGCTTCTTCCCGGGTGATTGGAAGGTATCTAACCTCATCCATCACGACCACGGTGGTTTTATAAGGCTTAAATTTTTTCTCCGAAACTGTGGAAATATATTGACAATTATCTTGGGAACATGTATTCTATATACAAAGAACACATGTTCAATTCATGTGAGCTAAAAACCTTTATAGGTATTAAAACAGGGGGAATGGCCATGAAAAAAATCAATTCCGTTACAGACCATAATCAAAAGGAGGTGAACTACATAAAACCTACAACTTCTGCCAAAGATCAAACAAAGGAAATGGATTTTGGGGAAATGCTTACATCGGAGGATGTGAAAAAAAGACTGTTACTGGGAAGAAGCAAAGTATACCAAATTCTTCGTTCAGGAAAGCTTAAATCCGTACGAATTGATAGACAGTACCGGGTAAGTGAAAGTGCACTGAAAAGCTATATCCTGGAACATGAATCAGGAGATTTCGAACCAAAAGCGTAGTATAATAAGCAGTATAAATGATGGGCCGGAGACCCTATCCTTAAATCAAAAGGATGCAGGTCTCCGGCTTTTTTTATCCCCTGGAGGACATTTGATAAAGGGGAGAAATATTTCCTTCCAAAGGGACTTCTCCACACAGTGCGGGGAAGTTCTTTTTATAGGCATCTCTTTCAAGACTCAGTTGTATCGGTTTCCGGCTGATTGGTGCTTCCTCCGGTATTAATACATACAAACGATTGACTTTTCCCAGTCCCCTGCGTTTTTCAACGAGTAACTCATGACGGATGAGTTCTTCTTTATATTTTTTTATGCTCTTAGGATTCACATTCAACAGCTCTGAAAGACTGAAGTCTTCTTCAGGCTTTTCTTCCGGTCTTCGGGTATCATCTTGGGCAGGCTTGGTCTTGAAAAGTACAAAAGTATACCCTTCTTCATCGATCATTTCATTCTTTAAACTCAAGCTCATGCGATCGGACAAAATAACGTATAAAGATCTTGCCCCTAAGGAAAGCTTATGATACTTCCGGTTATAATAAAAATTCCTCGGTGTTTTGAGAAAACGAAAATCCACCTGATGCCCCCTTTTGTAAAAGCGTTTTGGATCTACCTTTGTGTTCTTCATTTACATTTCCCCCTTTAAAAATAATCTCGAACCGGTTATGGGGTTTATTATAATCAATTCTTGGAAGATTGCCTATCCCTTTTGCTGCAAAAAGCACTGGATAACACTAATCAACACCAATCAACACTAAACAACACTAATCAACACTTCTTCATTTTTGTTCACTCTTGTTATTTTTTATGGACGGTGGTAGATCGCCGTTGTCTTCTCAATCAAGACGTCAATTAATTCAGTATGGATCAATAAATCTCACTGAAGTCAGTTTTATTAAGATCAGTATAATTAGGGGGGATTTTTAGGAGCTACTGAGGCGAAGTTTTGTATTTTCAGAGGAGAAGATAAGTCGCTTCTTAAGAGATGTTTTTACGCCTTAGAAGGGGACGTTTCATCCTATTTGTGGATAAGATGTGGATAACCCCTGATATTCATGTGGATAAATTGTGCATAAGATTGAATGAGGTTTTCAAATAGAAATTTTGAGGTTTTTGAGTTATATCGAGTGTTGTTTAGTGTTATTTAGTGTTATCTAGTGTTGTTTAGTTCTTTTATTTGCAATGGGTATAGACATTTATTTTATTTCGGGTATAATATACGTAAATCGAACAAGAGTTCAAGAAGGGAGGTGAAAGATGGAGGTTTTATCCAAGGAGGAATTCTTAAGAAGATACCTTCGGGACCGAAAAAAACGTAAGGAAATGGAGAATCGAAAAAAAGAAGCGGAGATTATCGGTTACTATGCCCGGCATCATAAAAGGCCAAACTATGAGATTGATGAGGAGGTGATCTAAGAAAAGAAGGACAGAAAGGAGGGCGATAGAAAAAAGAGAGATAGGGGTTTGAGAGTTTGACAGGAAGGGAAATTGGGAAGGAAAAAGGAAAAAACTTTAAAGAGGAGGAAAATATGAGAAAAATACGCGTAGTAATTGACCCCGGCCATGGGGGAGAAGATCGATGGAATCGGGGACCGACCGGCTACATTGAAGCCGACGGCGTACTGAAAATTTCAAAGTACTTAAAAGAGGAGTTGGAAAAGACCGGGCATTTTGAAGTAAAGCTTACCCGGGAGAAAGACCAAACCTTATCCAGAAAGCAGCGGGCGGAGATTGCCAGGGATTTTAAAGCAGATCTTTTCATCAGCGAACACACCAATGCCTTTAACGGTACGGCCAAGGGGACAGAGGTTTATTACTCCGTTAAGCGGCCAAAGGATATGTCTTTTGCCGGGAAAATGTCCCGAGCCATTGCCACACACTTTCGTACCCACAACCGGGGGGCAAAAAACCGGTTGACCACAAAACGGGATGACTACTATGGGATTTTATACTACGGAGTGCTGTACCATATCCCATCGATTCTCTTGATCGAAAGTCTGTTTCATGATCATGTGGAGGAGGAGAAAATTTTACTGGAGGATCAAAATCTTCGAGATCTTGCGGAGGTTCAATGTGAAGCAATCAAGGACTACTACGGGATCCAGGAGGAAGAAGGGAGGGAAAAAGCAATGAAAGAAGATAGCAGGGAAGAGACCCCGGAGAAGCTGTACCGGGTGCAGGTCGGAGCCTTTCGAGAAAAAGAAAATGCCCTACGAATGATTGAAGCCTTGGAAAACGACGGATACCCTACGTATCTGGTGCCACCCCGATAAGGCCAAAGGAAAATCAGAATTTGCAAGATGTAAGCCGGAGTGCGGGAGTAAGAAAAGGGAGGAGTACATGGAAAAAATAAAAGAAAAAGGAGAATGTTATGCCGAAATCCCAACTGGTTGCCAAGATTAAACGAATGGATGTCACCAACAAAATTCAGCGAAAGCACTGGAAGCAAATGATCGGAATTACCCTGGGAGAGATTGCCCTAAACGATGAGAATCTGCTGGCGATTCGTAAGTTTCGTCCCAACGAGGAGGTGCTTGTGACCATAACGCCGGTGCAGCGGGATATGGCCGAGGAGATGGACCGTATTAAAAAAGCGAATCCCGTGGAGGGGGTGATTCCTGAGGAAAAAAGGCTGTCGGACTTGCCGGAGAATCCCTTAGACCTTCTAATCGAAGAGGAGAATGGCCGGGATGTTGAAGGCGCTCAAGAAGAGGAAGATCAGGAGCTTGCCACAATTACCGTGCTAACAGAGGGAGAGGAGGATATCTTAGGGGAAGGAGAGGAGGTGAGTAAGTCTTTTGAGTTTTAAGATCTGAACTAAAGGCAACAGCGAGATCAACAAAAGCGGGCTTAAGAACTAAAACATAAATCATAAGCCAAAGAAAGGAGGTTTATCTTAGTAAATCTCAACACCCTATGAAAGGAGGTGAAAAATATGGACCGAAAAAGAATGCGACTGCAAGTGGTTGCCGGGATGGACCCCGACGGGAATGAGATTCTCCGATCACGAACCATCAGCAACCTAAAGTTTGAAGCCCAGGATGAAAACATTAACATCGTGGCTGGTGCACTGGGCAGCTTGATCGCCACCCCGCTGAAGCAGGTAACCCGGATTGAAGAAGTGGTACTGTAAGGAGTGGGTGTAAACAGTACTGAGTAAAGTGAGTACTGCAAAAGGGTTATCGGAAAGAGAGATTGACAGGGGAAAATATAAGAGAAAGGAGGAAAATGAATGCCTAGACTTGAAATGAACTTTATCAACTCGGAAGGAAGCCGAACCCGTCTTTCCATGAACGATGCACGGGAAGACTTGACGGGAAATGAAGTGAAAAGTGCCATGGAAACCATCATCGACCAGAACGTCTTTGATTTTGCCCAGGCCCACTCCGCCCGGCTGGTTCGAACCACCTACGAGGATATTGAATTACCCGCGGAATAGGGTAAGGGATTACCCGAAAACAGGGTAGATAAAGGGCGGACATTTCTTGTCCGTCCTTTTTGAACCCTCAACAAAGGAGGAATGTCCTCTGAATTTAGAACTACTGATTATGGCGGTTATCGGAGCCATGATTGGAGAAGGGGTAAGAAAAGAATCGAGCCTCTTGGAAGTAAGTGTCGTCATCAACATCGCGGCCTCGGCTTTCCTAGCCTACCTGGCCGCCTTTGGCCTGATGAGCTTAGGATCCCTGCACGATGGGATTGTAGTATCCCTTTCAGGACTCCTGGGCTATCTCGGAGATCAGTACTCTAAGGAATGGCTTCTTAAAGCCTTAAAACGTTATGAAAATGGAGAGATGAAACCTTCCGAGATCAGGTTAAAGGAAAAGGCAGAAGGGGAAGGAAAAAAGAATAAGAATAAAACGGACTCTAATTAGGGGTCCGTTTTTTGATGTTTTGGTTTCTTTAGGGACTTATACCAAAGGATTTGCCAAAATAAGGCTCCATAAGGCGGGTGAATGTTGGGCAAAATGAAAAACTTACTGGAACAAGAAGGAAAATCTTCCACCTATATAGAATACTTATATAAAGAAAGAATTTGGAAGCTGTTTTTGGAGAGGGGGACCATCAATTTTCCAGTTTTCATGAGTGAAGGAACTATAATAGCACTTATGAAAAAAGTGTAAAAAACAATACCACGGAAGTGATTCTCTATTGTAATGCTGCGTGCTTTTTTAGCAAATTCAAGTTTTTTTATTGTGCCTCAAACTTATGAAATAGAAAAACCTCATATCGAAATAGAATATTAAAGAACATTGAGTCCGTTTCTTTAAACAACGAGAACGAGATGAAAGAGAATGAGAAAGAAGTAAAGCAATATTTAGAGAAGCATTGTGATTTATCTATAGTTCAAGCTTGCTCATTAAACCTTAACATACTTACCTTAATAGAAAAGGATAATCGAGCAAATGATGGATATAAAATAAATGAAAACACTGAAGGTGAATGTGAAAAGCTTAGAAGAGCTAACCTCATAAAAGATAACTATTTAATCACCCCTTTAATAAATTATTCATATGGTATTGACAAGATCAAAAATCTAGTTACATTAAATTTAAGATGTTCAAAAGATCATATTAATAATTCCCAATCGCATATTTGTAAGAATAGTAAAAAATGCGAACTGAAGTTAGATCTAAATAGATTTAAGTATGCGCCAAGATTCATACATTATCATGAGGTCCAGCATTATAATTTTTTTATAGAAGCATATAGGTATGAATCTGGGTATTTTGGTAGTTATGTCAAAAATGCTAAAGATTTTTATTCAGATGCTGGTATTAACGGTTTAAATCTAAGCAAGAAGTCGGAACCGTCTTTTGATGAAGACCTTGATATTCCAAAATATTTAAATATGAGAGTAAATGAAATTACTATACCTGCAATTGCTGAAAGAGAGAGTTTAAGAATCGGCGTAACCAGCATAAAAGTAGATAATAAAAATATTTCTCAAAGTTATTTAAAAACACCAAACCTGTCTCGTGATCGCTTTAATAAATTGATTAAATTAATAAATTATATAGAGTTAACAAAGAGTGATGTGGTTGTTTTCCCAGAAGTATCTGTGCCTTTTGCTTGGATTGGAATTCTAACAATATTTGCTAGAAAGCAACAAAAGACTATTATCTTTGGATTGGAGCATATGATTAACAGAAATAATGTAGCCATGAACTTCCTAGCAACAGTAGTACCTTATAAGATTGGTGGCTACAACTACTCATATTTGAAAATTAGGCTTAAAAATCACTATTCTCCAGATGAAGTGCGGCAATTGAAAGGATACAGATACAAAATACCCTATAACGTTGAGATGTCCTACGATTTATTTAAGTGGAAAGGTGTTAGGTTTAGCTGTTTTAATTGCTTTGAATTAGCTGATATTCAACACCGATCATATTTTAGAAGTAAAGTTGATTTTTTGACAGCCTCAGAATATAACCGTGATATACCATATTTTTCAAATATCGTAGAATCTGTAGCCCGAGATGTCCACTGTTACTTTATCCAGTCAAATAGTTCGGACTTTGGAGATTCGAGAATTACTAGACCATCCAGAACTTATGAAAAAGATATTGTTAAGCTGAAGGGTGGAATTAATGATCAGGTCGTAGTGGGTGAAATTAATATTAAACAATTAAGAGAATTTCAATATAAAGAATATGAACTTCAGAAGGATGATCAAAGTTTTAAACCAACACCGCCTAATTTTGATAAAAAAGAAATAGAAAAAGTGCTTTCTGAATCATAAAGCCAAGGGGACGTTTTGTTTGCCACTTGAATTCCCAACTCATAATGAGGTTACGAAAGTCCAGCTTAACCGTGGTTATTTGGTGGGGTGTTTTTAGGCTGGAAAACAAAGCGAAGTGCTCAAGTCGTCAAAACTACTATCGAAGACAAAACCATCACCTGGCGAGAAGGATTGATAGTCACTTAGTGGGTTTCAGTATATTTTAACCGAAGCCCATGAAGATTTTTAGCTCTAGTCACCAATATGATATAATAATGTAAAACAATACAGGAGGCAATATCATGAAAACGGTAGAAGTTGTGGCAGCAGTAATAATGGAAGATCAAAAGGTGCTTGCAACCCAAAGGGGCCAACATAAATACAACTATATTTCCAACAAATATGAGTTTCCCGGAGGAAAAGTAGAAAAAGGAGAGACTGAGGAAGTAGCTCTCGTTAGGGAGATCAAAGAAGAGTTAGGGATGGAAATAGAAGTAAATCAAAAGTTGATCACCGTAAACCATACGTATCCGGATTTTAAAATTATCATGCATACCTATCTATGCAAACGCCGGGGCGGGGAAATTAAGCTTTACGAACATCAAAACTATCAGTGGCTTTCGCCTGATGATTTATACAGTGTAGACTGGGCAATGGCTGATGTTCCCATCGTAAAAAGTTTGACCGAGAAAGTATTATAAGAGCTTCTAGAGATTTTACAAACTTACGTAGAGGAGACTAAATTATGGAATCAGAACTACTCAAGTCCCTAAAAACCGGATTTATGGATAAGAATCTTGGCTCCTTTAGTTATTACCAACCGAAGCTGATTGTAAATGATAAAAAGGAAAAGAAGAAAATTCTATCGACCTTACTCTATGAACTCCGCCACTGTGAATCCTTTGTATTTTCCGTGGCTTTTTTGTCGAAGAGCGGCGTGGCGGTATTAATCAATACCTTAGAAGAACTGCAGCAAAAAGGGGTGCGGGGAGAAGTATTAGTTTCTCAGTATTTAAACTTTACGGAACCGGAAGCCCTTAAATCCTTATTACAGTTTGATAATATTGATCTACGAATTGTGACCAATGGGGACTTTCATGCCAAGGGATATTTCTTTAAATATCCCACCCACTATTCCATGATCGTCGGTAGTAGCAACTTAACGGCACCTGCCCTGACCACCAATAAAGAGTGGAACCTATATGTAGTGGGTATGGAGCATTCCAAACTGATTGAGGACTCCTTAGAAATATTCTATCAGGAATATCATCAATCAAAAAAAGTCGATGATCGTTACATAAAAGCCTATGAAAAGATTTATATTCATCAAGGACCATTACAGATCGCACCTAAAGAACAGGTTGCAGAACATCGGTTGCCTGCTGCGGAAGACCAGCTCGATTATACTGCAGATTCTGGATATCAAACAAATAACGGTTATACCACGGATTTTATAAGCACGCTAAAACCCAATCCCATGCAGTATGAGGCAATGGAAAACCTAACAAAAATTCGCCGAGGATTTGATGGTAAGCCCAAACAGGATAAAGCGATGATTATTTCTGCCACAGGCACTGGGAAAACTTATTTATCCGTATTTGATGCGCAAAATTTTAATCCTGAACGATTATTATTTGTAGTACATAGAGGGAACATCGCAAGAGCAGCGATGAATAGTTATAAAGAGGTCTTTGGAAGTTTGAAATCCATGGGCCTATTCTCCGGTGGACATAAAGACACGGATAAGGATTTTGTGTTCTCGACGGTACAAACCCTTTCGAAAGAGTATAACCTAAAAATCTTTGATCCATCGACCTTTGACTATATCGTAATTGATGAATCTCATCATGCAGGCGCCGCTACCTATCAAAAGATTTTATCCTATTTCAAACCGAAATTTTTGTTAGGGATGACCGCAACCCCTGAACGGACCGATGGATACAACGTGTTTAAGGATTTTGATCATAATATTGCCTTTGAAGTACGACTTCATCGGGCGTTGGATGAGAACATGCTTTGCCCTTTTCATTATTATGGGGTAACGGATGTAAGTGTTGATGTGGAAGGAGATTCCAAGGAAGTATCCTTTGATAAACTGACTTCAGGGGAACGTGTGAAGCAAATTATTGATAAATCGAAGTTCTACGGTACCGACAACGGAAAGATTCATGGGCTGGTATTTTGCAATCTGACCAATGTGGCTGAAGAACTATCTCGAAAATTTAATAAACGTGGATTTAACACCATAGCTCTCACCGGTAAAGACTCGGAAGAAGGCCGAGAAGCTGCCATAGAGCGTTTGGAAATGGAAGAAGAGACCGATAAACTGGACTATATTTTCACTGTGGATATCTTTAATGAAGGAATCGATATTCCAAAAGTTAATCAAATAATAATGCTTCGACCGACTCAATCTGCAATCGTGTTTGTTCAGCAACTAGGGCGGGGGTTACGGAAAACACAAGGGAAGGAATACCTGACCGTGATTGATTTTATCGGAAACTATCAAAACAATTACTTAATCCCCGTAGCCCTTTATGGCGACGGAAGTTATAGCAAAGATCGGCTTCGAAAATTAGTAGCTACAGGAAGCACGGAAATCCCCGGTGCATCTTCGATTAATTTTGATCGAATTGCTAAGGAAGAAATTTTCAAAGCCATTGATACTGCAAATATGCAGTTGAAAAAAGATTTGGATAGAGATTATGATCTATTAAAATTCAAACTAGGGAAAGTCCCCATGATGATGGATTTTGTAGCACATGGTTCCCGGGATCCCATGCTCTATGTTCGATATTCCAACTCTTATTATAATTATCTGAGTTTACGAGAGGAAACTTACCAAGATCAGTTAGATGAAAAAGCCAAAAAAGTGTTGGAATTTTTCAGTTTACATGTGGCAAACGGAAAGCGCTACGAAGAACTTTTCGTCCTTGAGGCACTGCTGGGAATAAACGTAGAAAAAAGCAGTCAAGCCTATGTTGATGTTCAGGGAAATCAAGAAGTTCGTATCGATGAAATAAGCACAAATGAAATTAGTAAAAAAGAATTGATGGAAAGTTCCTTGGCTTGTGATTACCTTAATAATTTAACGGAGAAAAAACTAACATCCGCAGTAATTAACATTAATCTGCAGTTTATGAAGGAGCGCTTTGAGGGAAAACTAATACCAATCAACGAAAAATATAACATTCAAATTTTAGATCAAAAGAGATACGAAGTTGAGGGTGTGCTAGCCTTCAGCAATGAATTTATAAACCACTTACAACATCCGGTCTTCAAAGAATGTTTTCTCGATCAATTATCTTATGGGATCTATAGTTTCCAAAAGGATTATAACCCTTCTAAAGATATTGACGGGTTCGTGCTTTACCGTAAATACGCGAGGAAAGATGTATTTCGAATTCTAGGATGGGATGAAAATCCTCTAGCGCAAAATGTTGGGGGATATATGATCAGTAAAGATCATAAAGACTGCGCGATTTTTGTAAATTATCACAAAGAAGAAGACATCAGCAGCACCACAAAATACGAAGATCGATTCATCACACCGGATCTTTTTCAGTGGATGTCGAAGTCCCGGCGAAAGTTAGATAGTAAAGACGTTAGGACAATTGGAAATTATAAAGAGCATGAGATGAGACTACCTTTATTTGTAAAGAAACACAATGATGAAGGGTTTGAATTTTACTATATGGGAGATACAGAGCCTTTAGTAGAGCAGTTTGAAGAACAAAAAATGGATACTGATAATGGGAAATCCGTATCCGTTGTGAAGATGATGCTCAAGCTGAAAAGCCCGGTACCCCATGAAATGTATGAGTATATTACTTCGAAAGAGGGTTAAAACTTGACGTAAGGTCATATAGACGAGAGATAGAGGGGATATTACCCTGAGATGTGGGTTAGTTTTCATTGTAAAATAACATAAGGGCGGTTATCTTATCGGACGTAGGGTGGAGAATAGATGCGGATATTCTATAGCGACCGATGAGTTTTTAATAGCGATCCTAACAAAGGAGGCCGGAACCATCATGAATAAATCAACCTTCAAAGGTACTATAATATCAATCCAACCTCGCATTCGCCTAACCAGGTCCTTCGATGAAGCCTCCCATACATACCTGGGATATGCGATCACTTTAAAAGGCGAGCTGGTCAACACTAAGTCTACCTTCTCCATAGGCATCGAAAAAGCCGCTCAAGCGAAACATGAGTTTAAAGTAAATGATGTTATATCGGAGGCCTGCGTTCCTGTACCGGATCCAGATATGGAGCCGGCTGAATTTCATAAAGTCTCCAAACTTAAACTCCTCTCAAAAGGGACCACTGGTAGCACATCATCGCCATGGGAACTGGTCCCGCCTGCTCTGGAAGTTTACAGACAAAGAGGACACCGAAGACTTGCAGCTAGGACTTATGACACTAAGTGTATCAGCTGTATGTGGGGAGCTAGGATGCCTGTTGAGATTATTATTGATAACTGGAATCCTAGAGGTAAGAAGAAATATCGGTTTGAGACATTCTGTTATGGTCCACTTAATTGTAAGCTGTATAAAGCCGGTCCTAAACGGAAGGTGGAAGTGCGGAACAAGATGGTGTACATCGAGGAAGATTGGGTAGATGAAATGGCCGTGGAGCATCGGGATCCGGAGGAATGTTCATGGTGAATTTGATTTGTTGTTGAGGAAAAAGCACAAGAAGTGCTGTTTGGATTAAATCATGAAAGAGGGATAGAAAGATGAAGCAGTCAAACATTGAGTTCTTAATGCATATGACAAAAGATTACTTAGAGGGAAAAAGTGACTCCTACAGCTATGGAATGGACTTTTCCCATGAAGTAGGGTTTCGATATAATAAGCTCGTAAAGGAAGATCGTGAAATTGCGGATTTTATTTACCGATGTTTAGTAGAAGAAGGGGCCAGTCTTTATGATGTGTTACCGGAAGAGGAGTTCAGGGAGAAAATTGAAAAAGAGTATGCGTATCTTGTAGAAATTTATAATGGTAATGTGGATTTGCTTTAGTCAAAGGAGGGATGCCATTGATTTATCTAACAGGTGATACCCATGGCAGGTTTGAAAGAATAA
The DNA here is from genome assembly GCF_009910325.1 of Isachenkonia alkalipeptolytica. Lineage (NCBI taxonomy): Bacteria > Bacillati > Bacillota > Clostridia > Eubacteriales > Clostridiaceae > Isachenkonia > Isachenkonia alkalipeptolytica. Next base: position 3,057 of record NZ_SUMG01000010.1, on the reverse strand, counting down.
AACGTTTCTTGGAAGAGCAGCAGACCACAAAAGATGATATGATGATAATAAGTGGTGGGAGTATTCATGATCGATCAGAGTACGGTGGATAACAGCACAGAGATATGGTTAGATGAGATTTTTGAGAAGCTGACCTTTGAAAAGTGGTATTGTGGCCATTACCATGGGGAAAAGGTGATTGATAAAATACGATTTTTATTTGAAGGGTATATGATGTTGGGGCAATAGGTAGTGAAAAATGGAAGAATGAAGGCAACACTGGGTTGGAATAAAAAGATAAGTTCAGATTGATTATATAAGCTTATTGGTGGTACATGATGATTTTTTAATAATGGAACGTTATTTTTCAAAAATAAAGAAAATCATGACAAAATTAAAAAGCTCACTGAGTTGTCTGATTACTATGATCAAGCTACTTGGTGGTTTTTTATATCTCAAACAAACGGAGCGAAAATGGAAATGGTTCCGAATGTTAGGTCTCGAATAGGATTGTTTTTAATAATGGAATGATATTCTTTACAAATAGAGAATAACGTGCTAAAATTAAAAAAAGATGAATATTGACTTTTGAAACGGGCATAATGTTTTAATAATGGAACGTTATTCATTGAATACAAAGAAAAACGTGACAAAAATAAAAAGAGAGGTGAGAAAAGTGAATGTCTATACTGAACTGGCTAAACACCCTGTTTTCACCATAGAAGATGTAAAAAAACTGACTGGAAATGAGAAAACGGCTTATTCTCAGGTGGACCGTTTAATGAAAAAAGGTCTAGTCAAAAAGATACGAAAAAATATCTACTCTGTGGTCAATCCAACAACAGGGCAGGTGGTAGCTACTCGATACCAAATCGCCTGTGCTATAACTGATACTGCTTATATTTCTCACCATAGTGCCTTTGAATATTATGGACTGGCAAACCAAGTTTTTTATGAAGTGTATGTTTCATCTGAAACGAAGTTCAATCACTTCGAGTATGGTCATACCACTTATAAATATGTTGCATCTAGGATGAGCGAGGGTGTTGTTGAAGTAAAGAACACCACCGGGGTTAAAATAACTGATCTGGAACGGACAGTTGTTGACAGCATAAGGGATTTTAACAAAATAGGTGGGTTTGAAGAACTGCTGAACTGCCTGGAAGGCATCCATCACTTGGATGAAAAGAAACTGAAGCGATATCTTGATATATATGATACCCAGGGACTTTATCAACGGGTAGGATATCTCCTCGATCATTACCGAAAAGAGATGCAGTTATCAAAGGAGTTTATAGAATACTGCAAAGATAAAATAGGAAAAAGCCGAAGATACCTGGTTAGTGAGTTGAAAGGGGAAAGCAGCTATAACAGTGAATGGGAACTGATGGTGCCGGAAGAGCTATTTGAAATAACCGATCAAGGTGGCGATGTACTTGTCTAATTACGACATTATATATTTAGGGAAAAAAGCTGAAGAACTAGGATTTGTGAGGGATACATTAGAAAAAGTTACAAGACTTGCAGATGTTTTGGAGTATCTCAATACAAATCCGGTTCTTAAAGATAGTCTCGCATTAAAGGGTGGGACGGCTATTAATCTAACAATTTTCAACTTGCCACGTCTTTCTGTAGATATAGACTTGGATTATTTAATCCCCAACAGTAGACAACAGATGATTGAAAGTCGAGAAGTCATTAACACTACCATTGATCGTTATATGGTTTCCCAAGGATATTCTAAAAACCCAAGGACAAAGAATCCCCATACCCTTGATTCCTGGGTTTATGACTACATGGGAGCTAGTGGGAACAAAGATAACATTAAAATTGAAATCAATTACTCTTTAAGATCTCATGTACTTGAAGCCGAGGAAAGGCCAATTATCACTGAGCATTTCTCCAGTGAATACAAGGTCAAGTGCTTAGCTCCGATTGAGATATACGGAAGCAAAATTAATGCACTGCTAAGCAGAGCCGCAGCTAGAGATTTATATGATGCTAGAAACATGATCCATTTTGGACTCTTCGATGAGTCAGAAGGAGAAATGTTAAAAAAGTGCGTTATATTCTATGCTGCCGTATCTGCTAAAGATATTAATAAGACCTTTGACACTAAAGCCATCGATTCCATTACCCAAAGAAAGATTAAAACGGATCTCCTTCCAGTGATTAAAAGGAAAGATGATTTTGAGTTGGAATCCGCTAAGAAGCTTGTCAAAGAGTACACTTCTGAATTGATGGTTCTTACAAAGGAAGAGAAAGAGTTCTTGGATAGTTTTGAAAGTGGAGAATACATTCCAGAGCTTCTATTTGAAGATAAAAAAATTCTGGACCGTATAAAGAACCATCCAATGGCATTATGGAAAACTAGATAAAATTATGCAACCCACCTAGATATTTTCTAGCTACGGAACGTTACCGAGGTTAGAGAAAATCTGAGTGGGTTATTTCTTTAAGCAGAATGATCTTATAATATAGCGGTACAGAATGACCGGACAGGTGATCCAATTATGAGCGGAATATCCAGTTGCTAATAAACAAAATTTTGTCTTAATAGATTCTGATAATGAGAAGGAAAAAATAGAATAAAAATCGAATATAGTAATAATAACAAGTCATTTTTTTCAAGGAGGTAAAATGATGGCAAAAAAAGCCGCAAGCTGGAGGAAACCTGAGGGAAAAGAGGGGCTAATTGGTGTCAAGAAGGTGGATGACTCGGTTTTTAAGTACGGCATTGATATTCCGATGTCATTTTGGAAGGAATTTAAAGAAGCTAATGGAATGCAAGATGTGGAGGAAGGGAAAGCTGAAAAAATCAAACTCATTTTTGAAGATACAGTTTTTGGTGCAGAATTAAGGAGCGTCCGGGACTGGGGGGATTGCGATGATTTTTGCACCCACGCCCTGGGAGCGCTGATCAGTCAGCACAATCATTTATTCGACAGGGTGGTGACATACTCCCACCACTTATAGAAGTGGGGGCTTCTCGTTCGAGTAGCCTACCGGCTACAGCATAAGCGAGCTAACCCCGTGTGCCCCACGGTTTTATGTAGAAGTTATGCCAATGTCATACGC